>NZ_JBQQBW010000010.1:0-108392 GCF_052245415.1 Streptomyces sp. 8N706
GTCCAGGGCGGTGTGGTCGGTGGGGAGGGCGTGTTCGGCGGCCGACGCGGTGAGGTCGCGCAGGGCCCGGGTCACCTCCTGCTCCCGGGCCGCCAGCCGCGAGGTCGAGCCGCGTACCAGGTCCTCGCGGGAGGCGACGTCGGATTCCGCACGGTTCCAGCGGCGCTTGGCCGCGTCGAGCCTTCGGTGGTCCGGGCGGCCCGCGCGGTCGGCTTCGAGGCGTTCGCGCCGCCGGGCCAGCCGGGTCAGCTCGTCCTCGAGCTCCTCGATGGCCTCCTTCACCCGGTCGAGACGTGCGAGGTGTTCGGCGATGCGGCGCTGCCGGACCCGTTCGCGCGCGAGGGCGCCGATATGGGCGGCCTCGTCCTTGCTCCAGGTGCCGGTGAGGCCGGCCAGCCGCCAGCTTCCGTCCGCGCCGACGGCCGCGGTGTGCCCGGCGGGGAGTGCGGGCCCGTACGCGATGCCGGCCAGCAGGCGTCGCACCCGCTCGGCGGGGACCGGTGCGCCGGGCTCGGGGCGGAGCACGTCCAGCAGCGAGGCGCCGGTCACCGGTGTGACGGCTTCGGGGCGTGCCAGGGTGTCGTGGCCCGGCACGGTGATGTCTCCGTGGGGTCCCACCCAGGCGTCGAGCAGGCCGGACGCCTGGAGAGCGGCTTCCACCCCCGCCCGAATACGGGTGGGGACGTCGTCGTGGAAGGCCAGCAGCCCCCACAGGGGTGCGCCCTCCATGGTGGAGCGGACGGCGGTACGGGTCGTGGGGGCGGCAGGGGGCAGATCCGCCTGACGGCCCAGGAGTTCGGCACCGGCGGTGAGCCGGCCCCGCTCCTGGCGGGCGTCACGCAGGGCGTCCAGGGTCAGGGTCTCGTTCGCGGTGATCTCACCCTCCACGGCGCGGGAGGCACCTTCCACGAAGGCGAGAACGTCCGTTTCCGAGGCGGCCCGGGAGACCAGGCCGTCGACGTCCGCGAGCGTCAGCTCGGTGCACGCACCGGCCCACGCGCGAAGGCGACCGGCCTGTTCCTCCAGGGCCTGTTCGTAGGCGCTTTCGCATTCCTCCCGCTCCGCGTGTGCCCTGGTCAGGTGGTTCCGTGCCTCCTCCAAGGCGCCCTCGGCCGTGGTGCGTTCGCTCACGGCACGGTCGACCGCACCGACTGCCTGCCGCGCGTGGGTGATCTGTGCGGCCCTGCCCCGCACGGCCTCCCGGAGCATCCGGCGAGCCGTGCGCCCGCGGGCCTCGGCGTCATCGGCCCCGTCCGGTGCGGGCGCGCGGTGTCGGAGGTGCTCGCTCTCGGCGGCGAGCGCGGGGAGTGCGCCGGGCCCCTCGGGCACGTCGGGCGCGTCGGGCGCGTCAGGCGCGTCGGGCGCGTCGGGCGCGTCCGGGGCATCGGGCGCGGCAAGGGCGTCAGGCGCGTTGAGCGCGTCGGGCACGTCGGGGTGAAAAGTCGCTTCGAGCCCGGCACCCACGGTGTCCATGCCCGCGCGCCTGGCGGCCTGACGCATGTCCCGCAGCGCGGCCTGAACCTGGGCGGCCCGGGCGTCGGCGCGTTTCCGGGCGCTCTCGGCGTACGAGGCGTCGGTATCGGCCTCACGGCGCCTGTCGTCGGCGTCCTGCCGCAGTCGCCGTGCCTCCTGCACGGCCTCCTCGGCCTGGCGACGGAGCCGGTCCCCCTCGCGGCCCCGGCCGTACTCCTGGCTGCCGGTGAAGCCTTCGATACCGCCTACGAGTTGCTCGGTCTCCTGCGCCAGTTCCCTCCCGCGCCGCTCGGCGCTCTCCCGGGCCGCCCGGGCGTGGTCGTGGCTGTCCTCGCTCTCCCGGGCGGCCCGGGTGAGGTCCTCCTGCTCGCTGTCGGCCGTCATCAGTGCGGCGGCCGCAGCGCGCAGCACACACCGGGCGTAGTCGCGCTGCCGGGCGGCGACGGTACCGGCCGCCGTCACCTGCGCCTCGAGCCTCCGCAGATGCTCGCGCTGCCGGTCCAGCCGCTCGAACCGCTCGGCGAGTTCGGCGATCTCGGACTGGCCCAGCGGCGGCAGAGCACGGGACAGCAGGGAGGACAGCAGCGACGGGTCGAGGCGCTCGGACAGCTTGGGGGTGCGCAGTTGCAGCAGGGCGGTGATGAGGGCGTCGTACCGCCGCTCGCTCAGACCGGGGAAGAGTGTGCCGCGGACGGCGCGGCGATAGTCGGCTGCCGAGGCATGGACCTCTCCGTGCCCGGCGACGGCCTCGGTCAGAGCGGCCCGGGTGAGCGGTTGGCCGGCCGGGTTGACCAGGGGCAGGCCGCCGGGGACGGAGATCCGCTGCGTCGTGGTGAAGTAGTCGGCGTGCGCACCACTGGTGTGCGCGGTCGCCTGCAGACGGGCACCGCAGCTGAACCAGGATCTCTTCTCGCCCTCTCCTCGGGTGAACTCCAGCCACACATAGCCGACTCTCGTCTTGCCGGTGGCTCCCTCGCCCATGAGGTTCCAGTGCATGGTGCGCTCGGAGCCCCCGAAGGTGGACAGCCGGTGGGGCCGCAGGCTCGCGTCGAAGAGGTAGGGCAACAACACCTCGAGGGCCTTGGACTTGCCGGTCCCGTTCTGCCCGCGCAGCAGCAGCCGTCCGTCGTGGAAGCTGAACGTCTCGTCGAAATACCGCCAGACATTGACGATTCCGGCCCGTGACGGCTGCCACCGTTGCCGCCGCGGAAGACCGGGCCCGTCGTGGGCGGATGGCGTGGCGGTACGCGTCGGGAGTTCCGTGACGCTCATCCAGGGTTCCCTTCCGGGGTGTCGGATCCGGAGGCGTCGGATCCGAAGGTGTCCGGTCCAGAGGCGTCCGGCACGGAGGCGGCCGGCACGGAGGTGGCCGGTACAGACGCGTCCGGCACGGAGGCGTCCGGTGACACATCCGGTACGGAGGGCATGGTGGCGTCGGTGACGCGGTAGCGGGCGGCGGCGGGGCGGGCCGTCACCCGGCCCCCGGCACGGCGGGCGAGCCCGAAGTCGCACAGCACGGACACGGCGTCGGCGACGAGCCGGGCCACGCCCTCGTGGGACGCGTAGGCCTTCGCCCAGCGCGGGAAGCGGCTCAACAGCTCCCGGACCTCGGCGTGCAACTGCTCCGGCGTGCTGCCGCCGGGGGAGGCCGCTATGGGGTCCAGCAGAAGCAGGGCGGCGACCTTGGCGGCCCCCGAGTCGTCGGGGAACATGCCGTCGGTGGCGAGGGCGTCCGGGTCGACGAGCAGAAGACCCTCCGCCCGCTCTTCGAGGACGAACCCCGCCTGTTCGGCGGCCCGGCGCATGACCTGACGGCCGGTCGGCGAGGTGAGGTAGGCCAGCTCCCCGTCGGAGAGGTCCTCCCGGTACAGCACCGGGTCGTCGAAGAGCCTGCGCAGCACGGAGTGGCGCAGCCAGAGGTTGCGCCGAGGGTCGGAGACCGCGGGAGGATCCCCGGTCCCGGCCTCCGGACACGCGGGAGGATCCCCGGCCCCGGCCCCGGCCTCGAGCCCCGCGGGAGGATCGCCGGTCATGTCCCCGTAGCGCCGTTCGCGCGCCAGCTCGCCGAGGAGCTCCTCGAAGCGGTACGGCACCTCCTCGGCCGGAACGGCCAGCCTGGAGGGACTGTTGGGCGCGGCCGGCAGTCGCATGAGCAGCGTCGCGTCCACGCGATAGAGAACCTTCGCGTCTCCGGCGTCCACATAGCTCTCGGTCGACCCGTCCACCACCTCCAGCGCCCCGTAGGACTCCAGCAGCCGCAGCGCATCCACATACGCCATACGTTCGGTCCGGCTCGCGGGGTCGAACGCGGGCAGTGCCCGGTCCGTCGAGGTGGCCCGCACCACCCGGTCGGCGAGCAGGCCGATCGTGATCACCGGTACGGACAGCAGTTCGGCGGTCACCACGCACAGCAGCGTGTAGCGACGGCGGTCGAACGGCGCCTCCCCCACGCGGGGCCGCCGCGCCGGACGGCTCGCGTCCGTCGTGTGCCCGACCTTCAGCAGCCGCGCGTAGCCCAGCCGGGGCTCCACGATCAGCGGCCAGCCGCAGTGATAGTCGAACCACTTCGTCAGCGGCTCCCTGCGGCGCCGGACCACATCGAAGGTGTCCGGGTCGCTCCGCTCGGTGATGAGCGGGCGGCGCAGCAGCGCCTTGATGGAGCGGGCGACGTCCTCCCGTTCGGCGACGACGAGTTGGTTGGCGAGATTGCTCATCCGGCTGCCTCCGTACGGGCGGTCGTCCCGGCCGGTACGGCAGCGCGGCCCGGGGTGCGTACCTCGACCACGTAGTCCGGTCCCTCGAGTGTGCCGCGGGGTGTGCGCAGCACTGCCGACCCCCCGTCGGGGGCCGGGCGCAGTACGACCTCCACCCGCCCGTCGCCGGTGGTGCCCCGGCGGGCCCCGGTGCTGTCGGGCCCGGACGACAACGCTCGACCGAGCAGGTCGAGCAGTCTTTCGAACACTCCGTGTCCCAGACGGGCGAAGTCCGAGAGCCGCACGGGGCCGTCGGTGCGCAACATGTCCCATGCCGCTTCCAGTTCGGCACGCTCGTGGCGGGCACGTTCGGCACGAGCGGCCTTGAGCGCGGCGATGTCGCGGACCCGGGCGGTGCGGGTGAACCGCTCGGTCCGCCCGCTGGTGCGCAGCAGCGCGGAGACCTCGACGGGCGGGGACGAGGCCCAGCTCTCGGACGCCGGGATCAGCTCGGGATCCGGATGGCACAGATGGGCGTGGCGGGAGGAGGTGAGGCCGAAGGCCGCCGACCACAGCCGGTGGAGGTCCTCCTCGCCGGGGGCGGCCGCGAACCAGCGCGCGAGTTCCCGGAAGTCCCGCGCGGCGCCGGTGGAGCGGCGGTGGGACTCGGTGGTGCCGTCGAGCGGGTGCGGCGCCGTGAGGAATGCCCGGCGGGCGAAGTCGTGCAGCTCCCGCATCCGCGCCGGTGTGCCGTCGACCGGCCGGAACCAGGCCCGCAGATCCTCCCAGCGCGCCCGGCGGCCCTCCAGCCAGGCCGGGCCGGGATCCTCTCCCGGGACGAGCGGCAGTGCCGCTCCGCGCAGCGCACGCTCGTGCAGCACGCCGACGCCCCGGTCCTCGACCCGGGCCACGGCCGCCTCCACCGCTTGCCCCCGCCGTTCCAGATCACTCAGGAACCCTTGCACGAGGGCGACGGTCGCGAACTCCCGCGCAGGGGCAACGGTCGGGGACTCCGGCGCAGGGGCAACGGTCGCGGACTCCACCTCCCCGAGGCCGGCGAGGCCGGCTCCTTCGGCCCGCGACAGGCTCCCCAACTCGCGTGTGAGCGCCCCGGAGTTGTCGAGCAGTGCCTCCAGGTGCGCCTCCAGCTCCTGGAGGGTGCCGAAGATCCGCCGGTCCGCCGACGCGGGCTGCTCCAGCAGCGCGTGCAACTCGTCGAGCCGGTCGGCGACGGCCGCGAGTGCGGCCGTCTGCAGCTCCCCGGCCGAGGTGAGCACGGCCGGTGCGTGCCGGACTCCTGCGAACGCCGCCTCCCCGAGAGGGGTCGGGGAGTACTGGAGAGGGCCTTGCTCGTACTCCTGCGCGGTGCGAGGGTTCCCGGCGTGGCTGTGGGTGACGTCCAGCAGCCCCCACTCCTCCAGCTGCCTCAACGCGGCGGACAGATCCTCCTCGGACAGCGCGTCGAGCGGGCCGGACGAGCGGAGTCGTCCGCGGATCTCCTCCACGCCGAGTGCGGTCTCCAGGCGCTCGTGGGCCGAGCCGAACACCTGCAGTATCGCTCCGTACCGTCCGGCCCGGTCTCCCATGGTGAACCGGAACGCGTCCGGCGGCACCCTGCTCAACGGCTCCATCCCATGGTCCCTTCCGTCCGGGCGGAGAGCCCCCCGCTCCCGCCCGGAGACCACCGTACGAGGAGCCGTTGACAGCCACGCCGCGATCACTCGATCCGGCAGCTCGGCGGCAGTGAGATGGATCGCACCGCCGCGCGCTGATCCGGCGTGAGGTGTCGGACAGGTCGTAGGGTGCCCTGTATGAGCGCACACTTTGACGTCGTGGTCCTGGGTGCGGGCCCGGGAGGTTATGTCGCCGCGATCAGGGCCGCCCAGCTCGGTCTCAGCACGGCGATCGTCGAGGAGCGGTACTGGGGCGGCGTCTGTCTCAACGTCGGCTGCATCCCGTCGAAAGCCCTGCTCCGCAACGCTGAGCTGGCGCATATCTTCACCAAGGAAGCGAAGACCTTCGGCATCCAGGTGGACGGCCAGGTGAGCTTCGACTACCGGCAGGCGTACACCCGCAGCCGGAAGGTGGCCGACGGGCGCGTCAAGGGTGTGCACTTCCTGATGAAGAAGAACAAGATCACCCAGTACGAGGGGCTGGGCAGCTTCATCGACGCCAACACCCTCCATGTCACGCTCAAGGACGGCAGCACGGACACCGTCTCGTTCGACCACTGCGTCATCGCGGCCGGTGCGACGACCAAGCTCCTGCCGGGTACCTCCCTCAGCGAGCGCGTGGTGACCTATGAGGAGCAGATCCTCACCGACGAACTCCCCCAGAGCATCGTGATCGCGGGTGCGGGCGCCATCGGCGTCGAGTTCGCGTACGTGCTGCACAACTACGGCGTCCAGGTCACGCTCGTGGAGTTTCTCGACCGGATCGTGCCCCTGGAGGACGAGGAGGTCTCCGCCGAGCTGACGCGGCGTTTCCGGAAGCTGGGCATCAACGTGCTCACCTCCACGCGCGTGGAGGGGATCGACGACTCCGGCGGCACGGTCCGGGTCATGGTGACCACGGGCGGGCAGCGGCAGACGCTCGAGGCCGACAAGGTACTGCAGGCCATCGGCTTCCAGCCGCGGGTCGGCGGGTACGGGCTGAGGAACGCGGGCGTACGGCTGACCGAGCGCGGCGCCATCGATGTCGACGCCAGGTGCCGGACCAGCGTGCCGCATATCTTCGCCATCGGCGATGTCACGGCGAAGCTGATGCTCGCTCACGCCGCGGAGGCGATGGGCATCGTCGCGGCCGAGACGATCGCCGGTGCGGCGACCATGGAGCTGGACTATGTGATGATCCCGCGGGCCACGTACTGCCAGCCGCAGATCGCCAGCTTCGGCTGGACGGAGGCGCAGGCCCGCGAACAGGGCTACGACGTGAACGTGGCGAAGTTCCCGTTCACCGCGAACGGCAAGTCGCACGGGCTCGGAGACACCGCGGGATTTGTGAAGATCCTCAGCGACAACCGGTACGGCGAGATTCTGGGAGCCCATCTGATCGGTCCTGAGGTGACCGAGCTGCTGCCGGAGCTGACCCTGGCCCAGCAGTGGGATCTGACCGTCCACGAGGTGGCGCGGAACGTCCACGGGCACCCCACGCTGGGCGAAGCGGTCAAGGAGGCTGTCCACGGGCTCGCGGGTCACATGATCAATATGTGAGGGGAGCGTGCCCCGGCGCGGCCCCTTCGACGAGGCAGACCCAGCGGCAGCAAGCCACGGGGCCACGTGATCAGTAGGTGCCCTGTGCGGCCCGGGACGGCCCGGACCGGCGCACCTGTGCGACGGAGCCGAACTCCCACAGGCAGACCGCGGTGCGGTCCGCTGTGGCGCCCCGTACATGGACGCCCATCTGCCAGAGGAATTCCGCCAGATGGGGTGCCCCGTCCGACCACTGCTCGGCGAGGAACTCCCGCGCGTCCTGATCCAGGAGGAGCCGGGCGGCGGCCGGACTGCACACGGCCAGCACATCGCCGGGGAGGGTTTCCACGAAGCCGTGGCGGAGCGCCTCCGACGTGTCCTGGACCGTCCGCTCGCTCCGTTCGGCGGCCCCGCCGGAAGCTTCCGCCGGGGCCGGGGTGAAGACCACCTCCCACTCCCCGTCACGCAGACGTATCGCCGCGCAGGGTCCGACGCCGAAAACCAGATGACGGCGGCTGTCGGTGTCGCCCACCGGGGACAGCAGGGCGATGAACTCCGTTGCCGCATCGGACGGATCGGCCGCGTTGCGCGAACGGGCCAGGTGGGACAGCGACTCGACCGTGCCGTCCACGACGGTGTGCAGCAGCTCGCGCAGCAGATCCTCGTCCCCGTCGCCCTCCACGACCCGTTCCACCGTCTGTGCCAGGCTGCCCAGCTGATCCGCCAGACTGAGGCAGGTCCTGCGGGCCGCGATCTGCGCCCACTCCCCCGCCGGGTCGCCCGCGGCCACGGCGGCGAGGGTGAACGGACGGCGGAAACGGCCGTCGTAACTGCGCAGCAGAAAGGCATCCTTGCGGTGTACGGCCGCCCTGCGGTGCCGTGCGCCGCGCACCGAGGCCGCACGGAGGAGGAGGCCCCCCTGATCGCCCGCGTCCACCTCCGTGTCGGGCACCGGGTCGAGCCCCGCCGGCACCTGACCGGCCATCGGTTCGGCGGTGCCCGAGGCACCGGCTGCGGCCAGGGGCGGCATCGTTCCGGGCAGCACCGGAGGCGGCTCGGGCGCCGCAGGCGGCTCGGGCAGCGGCCGGTTGCGGAGCCGCTCCGCCTCCTCCTGCGCCGCGTCCCGTTGCACCTGCGCCACGGAGAGCTGCCGGCGGAGGTCCTGCTGAAGCCGCTCATCGCGCTGGGCCTGCTGGGCCTGTCCCGTCGACAGCTCCTGCGCGGCCGCCAGTTGGTGACGCAGCGCCTCGAGCGCACGCGGATCGGGGCGCGAGGCCGCGAGCTCACGGTGCTGCTCGCGCAGTGCGGCCACCTCCCTGCCGAGCCGCTGCTCGCCGCCCATGAGGCGTCGGGTGCGCCGTACGGAGAGTGCGAGGAGCACCATGAGGATCAGGCTCAGCAGGGTGCTGCCGACCGTGATCCAGTCCTGGTCGTTCATCGGCGTCTCTCCATACGATCGGTGTCCTGTGTACGGCGCGTCCCGGCCATACCCCACGCCGCGTCCGCGGCCGGTCCCGTACAGGTGTGCACGCGCAGGCGGTGCCACAGCGTCTTGGCCGACGCCCAGGGCCGGTCGCCGGGGCCCGGCAGTTCGAGGGCGGGAGGATCGGCGGGACGGCGTGCCGGAGCGACGGTGGGATCGGGCCAGCCCTGGTGGAAGGCTTCGTCCAGGAGTTCCAGCCGCAGGGAGGAGAACGCCGCCCGCAGCCGCTCCGCGGTGACCTCGGCCGGCAGCTCGGGCTCACCCCAGCGTTCGGACACCAGCCGTACGCATGCGCTGCCGCCGGATCCGTGCGGGCCGAGGTCCATGGGCAGGACCGTGCTCGCCGGCCACGCCGGGCCGAGCAGGGACCGGAACGTGGCGGCGCACCAGGAGCTCAGGTTGCCCGGGTGGAACCAGCCTTCCCCGGATCGTGACACCACGGCCACGGCCGTGCCCCGCCGCCCGGCGACATCCTTGGCCCGGCCCGCGATACGGCGGAACATCCGGGCTTCCTCCCCCTGCGGGTCGGCGTCCATGGCCGCGTACGCCGGGTGGTCGACGACGAGGACCACCGCGTGCGAGCCGTCGAGGACCTCCCTCCGGCGGGGCCTCGTGATCTCCAGCGCCATCGGTCCGCGGACGGACCCGGCGTCCGGGGTGCGCCCGGCTGCGCCGGGGAACTCCGCGGCGAGCAGCAGGGCGCGGACCCTGGCGGCGGCTTCCTCGGACGCGGGGGTCGCCGCCGCCACGGTGAGCCGCAACGGCCAGGGAGGCGGGGTGTCCGCCACGGTGTCAACGTCCGCGAGCAGGCGGGGCCCGAGCCCCGCGGACCGGCCGGCCGGGGTGGCGCCGAGGACGCGGGCCGTGGGCCGCCAGCGCCGGATGAGGGCGACGGCGTCCACACCCGGAACGGGTATCTCCCGAGCAGGGGTACGCGGCGCGGGGACACCATCCCGGACGGCGGCGTCATCCCGGGCAGAGGCACCGTCACGGCCCTCGTCACGGGCAGAGGCACCGTCACGACCCCGGTCACGGGCAGAAGCACCGTCACGCACCTCGTCACGGCCGCCGTCACAGCCGTTGTCACGGGCAGAAGCACCGTCAGGCCCGCCGTCATGCGCACAGCCGTCGTCACGCGCTGCGATGTGGCTCATCGCGCGGCCTTGGTGTTCCGGGCGTACACCACAACTCCCGGTGTGAGCTGGTGGTTTCCCTTCAGCAGGGCGTGCTTGGCCACCCACAGCGTGGTTCCCGGTGGCGGACCGGCGAGGTCGAGCGGGACGTCCTTGTCCTGGCGCATGGTGCCGGACAGACCGATATCCCGCGCGGCGCAGTTGAACCCGTGCTCGCGCAGCACCTGTGTGGTGTGGAGGGTCAGCGCCTGGCGCCGCCACCCCCACCAGCTCGTCTGCGCCGCGGGATACGAGTGGACCGGACTGCCGAGACCGGCGTCGAGTTCGACGTACTCCGTCGCTTCCGCCCACCCCCAGTTCTGCCGCCTGCGCTTCGTCACCGCGTCCACTTGACGGAGCAGCGCACGGACATACCGCGATACGTGGAACGCGGAGTCCGCCGTGTGGAACCTCTGCAGAGCCGGTGGATCGACGACCGCCGACCTCTCCCAGGTGTAGTGCAGGCTGCGGTCCCTCGCGGCGAGGCGCAGAATGTCGTTGGCGAGCGAGCTGAGCAGGGGCCCCAGCGCGGCGGCCCGTCCCCTCAAGGCCGGGTGGAGACCGGCCGGTTGAGGGAAACGGGGGCTCTTCTTCACCGCGTACGGTCCGTAGTCCGGCAGTTCGAGCCCCTGCCCGGGGCGCGTACCGAGGTCGAGGCCGCCGTCCGGCGCGGTGGTGGCGTGCGCATGGCTGCCGTCCTGACCCTCGCATGCGCCGGTGCCGTGCCGACTCCCCCATGCACCACCCGTTTCGGAGGTCAGCAGTTCGCCCGGTAGCGGGGGGATGCTCCACCCTTCCCGCCCGGGTATTCCCGCGGCGTCGGCCAGAGCCGCGCGGAGCTCCTTCTCCTTCTTCCCTCCGGGGAGCCGTAGCAGCGCCAGATGCAGGGCGTCCCACACCTCGGCCCAGTGCAGGTCGGAGGCGGCCGGTCCCGCCGCGGCGCACCGGTGGACGAGGGTGTCGAGAACCGTGTCGCCTCGGAGGTGCTCCTGAGTCCGGAACTCATCGGTCCACAGCCGGGCGAGCTCGGCACGGAAGTCCCTCTGACGTACCGAGGAACGGGCAGCCGCCTGTCCACCGCCCGACCGGCCCACGGACGACACGGCCGGCGTGGAAACGGAGAGTTCCGCGCCGCCCCGCGGGTCCGGGGGCGTTACGGGGAAGGAGTCTCTGCCGTCGACGAAGTCCCGCACCGCGGGGGTGTCCGGCGCATCGCCACCGGGGCCCGCGTCCGCGTCCGGAAGCGGTTGCCCGGCTCCCCCCGCCCGGCTTCCCTCCGTCGCGGCTTCCCCGCTCCCGGTCTGTGCCGTCCCGGCGTCCTCCGTCCGGATGTCCTCGGTCCCGGTTGCCTCCGCTCCCGTTTCCTCAGCCCCCCTCCCGCCGGTCCCGGTCTCCTTGACGCCCGCCTCCTCGGCCCCCGCCTCCTCGGATGCCGTCTCCGCTGTCTCCCGCTCCTCCGCTCCGGCCCGGAGCGTCGCGGCCACGTCCGTCGCGGCCCCCTCCGTCCCGGTCTCCGCCCTCCCGGTCCCTGCCCTCCCGCTCTCCTCCGTCCCAGCCTCCTGCGTCCGTTGCCCTCCGTCGGCCGTGCGGCTCAGCCGTGCCACGAGAGCGGTGCCCAGGGCGACGACGCGGTCCCCAGCTGCCCCCTCCTGGGCGTCCGCTCGCAGCCCGATACGGATCAGCGCCGCGGCCACGTCGATCAGCCGTTCGCGCGCCTGACGGCAGGCTTCGGAGCCGTGGTCGTGTATCGCGGCGTCGACCAACGCCTCCAAGGGCGACGGTGGCTCCGGCACGGTGACCGGCAGTGCGTCGGTGGTCATCAGTGCCTTCCGGAGTAGGGGTTCCACATCTCGTTCACCGGGGACTCGCTCCTGGCCATGGCCAGGCGACGGACCGCGCCCGGCCTCTCCTGCACCTCCCGCAGATCCTTGGCGGGCAGGAAAGGGACCCTGCCGCGGTGCACCCGTAGGCGGCCGGTCGACGTCAGCGACGCGTGGTAGGCCGCTTTGGCACCCCATTCGCCGGGCGCGTTGAGCTCGCCCAGGTCCCTGCGCGTCCCGTCCCGCCCCACCGCGACGAAGCGGTACACCTGAAGGGCGCCCTCGCGGAGCGGGGGCGGCAGCTGGGCGACGGCACCAGCCAGGCCCGGGGTCTGGGCGTCCGCGCTCTCATGGAGCTGCAGGGGCTCCGCCCCGCCCAGGGGCCCGGCGGCGAAGACCTCGCTGTCGGCCTCCTCCTCTTTCCCGGTCTCCACATGCACGGCCCACGGCAGGGCACGGATCCCTTTTCCGTCCTCGTCGGACGCGCTCTGCCCCATCAGTACGGGTGCCAGATCCAGTGCCTCGCCCTGGACGAGGTAGTGCTCCGGGCCGAGGAAGATGTGCACCGCGGGATTGAGCTGGTGGTCCACTTCGATGCGTGCCTGGACGCGCTGCTCCGACCGGCGGCCTCCGGCCCCCCACCACAGGGACTCACTGGGCCGGAAGTGCTCCCGGCCGGCGTGTTCGACGAGGTCCAGGCTTCCCCAGTTGACCGAACTGGAGCTGCCGGTGACCCGCTGGAGAAAGATCTTGCGCGGCAGGGAGAACGCGTTGCTGTACCGGCCCAGCCGGCCCGTCTCGTCCAGTTCCTCGAACTGCTGACCGGTCTTGAACACGCCTTCCACAAAGGTGTTCCCGCCGAGGAGATACATGGTGCAGGGCATACCGAGGAACAGATTCCGGGTGTCCAGGGAGATCGCGGTCAGCCCGCGCTGTTCAGCGGTCATGATGCCGCTGCCGTCGCCCTTCGCGGAAGGGCCGGTGGCGGCCTCCCACTCGGTGTTCTTGAGTGCGTACGCCCAGGCGGCGCCGATCGAGGCCGCCTGTTTGGCGTAGCGCGTCTCCTGGGAGAGGGCCGCCGCGTTCCAGGGCAGCGGTGCCGCCCCGGGGGCGTTGCCCGTGAACCATTCCACAATGCCGTCCCTGACGAGCGGCATCAGGGTGCTGCGGCCGGAGAGCATCACCCGGTCCAGCCGGCCGCCGGGAAGCCTGTCCAGATTGTCGGTCACCAGGTCCGCCGCGATGGACGCCACTCGGTGGATCACCGGACGGGTCAGCCTGCGGAACTGCTCCCGCTCCAACCGCACCCCCTCCGCGGGGAAGAGCTCCTCCCCGTACGGTGCCTTCCGGCCCGGCAGGTCGAACGCATGATGCCGCAGCTCCTTGAGCTTGTCGGCAGGGACGGTGAAATGCCCCGCGGACGCCTCGTCCGCTCCGCCCAGCGTCTTCTTGGCCTCCTCGGCCAGCCCCCAGAGGATGTTGAAGACACTGTGGGAAGCCGGGTCGCTCTCGCCCTCCGGCCACTGCGACGGCAGCAGGTTGTTGAGTATCTGCCGGACGTCGGCCGGTGCGACATCGTCCTCCAGCCCGTATCCGAGCACGGCCTCGGTGAGGGCCAGGAGGGCTCCGGACTCCGTCCGCAGCGACTCCGGCAGCAGGGCGGCCAGTGCGTCGCGCTCCATGCTGTGCCCCTCGCCCCGGAGCAGTTCGTCGACGACACGGGCCTTGATCCAGTAGAAGACGCGCAGGCTGAGGAAGTCCCCACCGAGCTGCGTATGGCCGGTGGAACCGACGACCTCAGGGCTGAGGTCGTAGTGGACACCCCGGGCGGAGGCGGCGATCGTCTCACCGGGGACCGGATCGGGGTCCCGCTCCGTGAGGGTCAGACGCAGCAGCGCGATGTCGGTCGTACCTCCCCCGATGTCGATGACCAGACCGCTCTGCTCCCAGGTCGGGCGCTCGGCGCCTTCGACCTCGTGGGAGCGGGCACGCAGCGCCTCGACTCCGTTGCCGAGGTCCATGCCGAGATCGCGCAGGACGAAGAACAGTCCCGCGGCCACGCCCTCGTCGTAGTCGGCACAGACCTCGGTCGCGTCCAGCGATTCCAGCAGCAGCTTCGCCAGCGCCGCACGGGCGCTGGGCGCGGTGGTGGTGGGGTAGGTGACCGCGATCCGGTTCACGGGCCGGGCTTCGGGGTCGCGGTCGCGGGCCGCGAACCGCTGGGCGTGGCCGAGGAGTTCGTGGTAGACGTGCGTGTAGAGGTAGTCGGTGGTGAGGGAGTGGTGCGCCGGCAGCCCGGGGACGTCGATCTGCCGGGTCTCTCCGAGATAGCGCTTGAGGTCGGGGCAGACGGTGTGCTCCTTGCCGATGGAGGCGCCGATGGTGAACGACGGCGGTTCGGACTCCTCGACTTTCAGACCGCTTTCGATGAACGTCCGGTGGCCGGGCAACTCCTCGCGGAAGGTGACCTGCCGCAGCCGCACCCGGGCCAACGGCGGAACGTCCAGCGCCCGGTCGTAGACCTCGTGCAGACGGAGCGCCAGCCAGTGGGACAGGGCTTCCGACTCCGACGACAGGCTCTTGTCCAGTTCGAGGCAGACCCTGTCGAGCAGCCCGGCGGGCAGCGGCCGGCCGTCGCGCAGACGGGACGCCAGCGCGGCCACCGAGTCGATCCTCTCGTCGCCCGCACTCCTGCCCGTCAGCCCGATCAGCCCGTCGAGATGGGACTTCCAGGCCACCCCGGCGGACGCGGACGTGGCCGGGGGAGAGTCCTCCAGCAGATCGGCGAGGAGAACGCGCAGTTGCCGTTCTTGCTCCGGGTCGATCGGAAGCTGGTTGTCCTGACGGGGGTCGAACAGCGTCACGGTGGAGGCCGTCGTTCCGAAGTCGACGGCGGCGAATCCCGGGAAGACCCGGTCCCGGTCGGTGAGCGTGCGCCGGCGGAGGCCGTAGAGCTCCTCCTCGGGCTCCTCCGCGGCGCCGTGCGGCACGAGGACGAACTCCAGGGTCACGGTGAAGGGAACCCGCTGGACGCCGGCGTCCTGCGCGGCTCCCGAGGTGAACGCCACTCCCCAGATCACGTCGCACGACAGGCGCCCGCCGCCGTCCGGGGGAGCGGGCGGAAGGAGCTCCGTCGGTACGGACACGGGCGGTTCCAGATTCCGCCGCCCCTGGACGCGCTCCCCCGCCATGCCGGGGTACACCCAACGCGTCATCAGCCAGTGCTTCAACTCCGGACCCGCGTCGCGGACTTCGATGATCCGCAGGTCATGGACCGAACTCCAGGCCGCTCCGTCGCCGGAGACGAGCACGAGCTGCGGCAGTTCGTACTGGCCCGTGTCCGGACTCGGACTGGTCTCGAACACCTTGGGGCCGTACCGGCGCACACTCGAACGCGGATCCGCGTCGAACTCCAGGGACAGGTCGAGATGCCTCATGTGTCGATCCCCCACTTCGACAGGTGGTCCAGGAGCGGGGAGATTCCGCGCTCCGCGTCGGCCGGTTCCTCCGCGTCGGGCGGCTCCTGGAAGAGGCTCCTGGCCCTCTTGGCGCTGCGGCGCCGGAGCTGGGCCCCCACCGGAATGAACCCCTGCACGCTGCGGAACTGGATCGACAGGAACTCCCGGGCCTGTTCCAGGAGCTCCAGCAGCAGGCCGGTGCAGACCTCGGCGACCGCCTCGGCTATCTCCCGCCGCATCCGGAAGGCCCTCATCTGATGCAGCTCGGTGCCCTTCTGCACCGCGTCCAGACGGGGCGCGACGGAGGGGTTCCACGGCAGGTCGTGGCATTCCCTCAGGGGAAACCGTGCGCTCGGCGTCGAGCCGCTGACCGCATCGTGCGCGGGCCGGAGCACCGTCCGCCTGAGCGCCTCGGCCATCCAGCCGACGTCGGTCAGCAGGCTCAAGATCGCCTTACGCCGCTCTCCGAGGTCGTCCTTGTCGAGCTCCGCGAAGGGGCCGGCGAGCAGGGCCTGTGTCTCCTCCTCCCGCCACCAGTGGTTCAGTTCGACCAGCCTTTCGTTCCACGATTCCCCGAACCCCTGAGCCCACAGGTCGACGTGCTCGAGGGTCTCCAACGCCAGTCGGGCGACGGTGTCGTCGAACCTCTTACGGAAGACGGCGGTCCCGCTGACATCGTCGGAACCGCCGTGCAGCCCGGTGGCGAGGCTGGTCAGGGGGCCGTCCATCAGCCACTGGGACGGCCCCTTCTCGCCCACCGTGATCAGCCCGTTGCTCACCTGGTTCACCAGGTCGTGCCACTCCGGCCATCCGAAGACCTCGACGATCGCCTTCCGGCGCAGCGTCTCCAGCAAGGAGACCCCGGACCCGTAGGTGAGCGACGTGGGATCGCGCAGCTGACCGAGGTCGATCTGGATGCGCACCAGCATGCTTCTGAGCTCCCTCAGCCTGGTCTCCGCCTCCCCCAGGGCCTTGTTGTCCTCCCCGCCCGTGCTGCGGACGACGGCGGCCAGTGCGCGCAGGAGACCCGTCAGCGTCTTGTGCCGCTTGAGTACGCGCCCGGCCTTCAGCCGTACACCGTGGCGTATGACATGCCCTTCGATCAGAACGCGCAGCGCACCGATGCCGCCGTCGTTCGCGAAGTCCTGGAGCCGGACCGCCCAGGGGTCACCGGGGAACGCCTCGCCGATGCGCCGGCCCCACTCGTCCCAGGAGGGCAGCGCGGGGTCCTTGGCCCGCTCCCTCTTCGCCTGGCCGTACTGCCGCAGCAGTCCTTCGACCTCGATCCGTGACTCCGCGCCCGCGTCCTCGTAGTGGTAGCCGTAGGCGTGGACACCGGCGATCGCCGACACGGGCAGTACGCGGTCGGAACGGCCCTGGACGAGTTCCCGCCCCGTGACGTCGAACCCGGTCACGTACTGGGACCTGGAGTGCAGCTCCTGCGCCGAGACACGCCCCTCGGAGGACAGCGGAGGTACGGGCACGGTGTCGAACCGGTTCCCCGCGACGAGTACGGCGTCCTCCAGCTCCGCACGGCTGCGGCCATGGCGCTGGAGCATCCCGTAGAACTCCAGGGGGGCACGCGTGTTGGGCTGATTGGCTCGCAGGACGACCAGGATCGTCGAGACGTCGCTCAGTTCACTGTGGCTCAGATAGGCGTCGCGGCTGCCGGAGCCCTCACTGCCCAGCCCGGGGAAATCGAGCAGGACCACGTCGTTCTCTCCCCGCAGCGCTCCCAGGTCCCATGCCTCGGGCGCCACCGACACCCGGTAGGTGACCCGGCGGATCAGCGGGAACGCCGCCCGGAGGGCGTCTGCCGAGACACCGACCGAAGCGGCGTCGAACCGCACGCCGGCGCGTCCGGGGAACGAGGCAGGCGGCGGCGCGATCTCCCCCAGGTCCAGGGCGCCCCGGATGAGTTCGTGCGCCATGGCGGTCCGGCCGCCCAGGATGCTCTCCCCGCCCCGGTGCGCGTCCCGGAACAGCAGGATCTCGTGGGCCAGACGCCGGTGGCGGGGGTTGCCCACCTCCGAACCCCACAGCGTGCGCTGCGCCCAGCGCTCGAAGGCCCGCCAGTCGTCCTCGACCGGGTCGTACGCCTCCAGGGCCGACAGCTCCGCGCCGGGCAGGTCCTGGCGCACCTTGTGGACGAGCTCGTCCAGCATGAACCGGAGGCACTCCTGTGCCCCTCTCCGGGAGAGGAACTCGACGACCGCATCCCCCTCCAGACGGGTCGGCTCCCCCTCCGGCCCCTGGACGAGGTGGAGTGCCGTGACATTGCCGGTGGTGGCCCGCACCTCGACGGGCAGCAGGTCCGGCCGGCCGAGAAGGGTGCCGATCAGCAGGGTCTTGCCGGCGCTGAACTCCCCCACCACACCGATGGTGACGGGGGCTTCGGCGACCTGGCGCAGTTCCAGGGCCTCCTGGCGGGCCTGCTCGATCAGCCGCGGAGTGATCTCGTCCCCCTCGCCGGGGCTCTGGAGCCCGAGGACCTCCAAGCTCTCCTCGGCGAAGCGCACCGCGTTCTCGACGGTGGACGAGGAGGTGCCGGACGGTGGAGGGGGATGCGGGTCTCCGTGCGCGTCGGTGTTACCCGTACCGCTCCCTGCGGAGGCGGTGTGCTGCTCGGCCATGCGGCGGTACTCCGAATCTGGTGCGGTGGTGTCACGGGCGACGGCTCAGGTGTCCGTGCGGCGGTCGAAGAGGAAGATCTTGACGGTCAGCCGCCCGGCCGGCGCGCTCAGGTCGTGGTAGTGCTGGTAGAACGCGATGTCCGCGGGGAACAGCGCGGGGTCGGCTTCGTTGAACAGCCGGGAGGCCGCGAGGGCGTACTTCTTGCTCCGTTCGGAGTCGACTCCGAACGAGGTCCGGAAGGTGCCGAAGACGGCGCAGATGGCCGCGCGGCGGCCGGACAGCCCGACCTCTCCCTCGGCGTCCGCCTGCCGCACCTGCAGATCCACGGCCGCGCGTACGGCCGCGACGAGGGAGCGGTGCGCGCGGGCTCGCCGCTCCCGGTCCCCGCCGAGGACGTCCTGGTCCGATGCCTCCCCCAGCACCTCGATCACCACCGGTGTCCGGTCGAGCCCAGGGGGAGCCGTGGCCGGGCGGGAGGGGGCCGACGAGGGCGAGGGGTCCGCGCCACCGGTGGGAGACTCGGTCCGCTGTCCTCCGAGCACGACGAGCACGAGGACGATCAGGAGATCCGCGAAGAGCCAGCCGGCGAGGAGTTCGGGGCGGCCGGAGAGCCGGCCCGGCCGCGTCACGACGCTCCTCCCTCGTCGTGGATGTCCCCGGCCGGCCCGTCGTCCGCGGGCCACGCCGCGTTCCGCGCGTACGCCGTGCCCTCGCTTCCCGACGGGGTCCCCGAGCTCCCGGGCCCGGGCTGCACCACGTCGGAAGCTGTGCCGGCTGCGGCCCTCGCGCCTGCCTCCGTGACCACGGCCTCCAGAGCCGCCGTCGCACGGGTCAGCGCGGTGTCGAAGACGGCAGCGGACTCCCGCAGCCGGTCGGCGAACTCCGCCTGCCGCCGCAGGACATCACCGTGCCGGCGCTCCTCGCGGGCCGCGCACTCCGCGTGGACGGCGGCGTACTGCTCGACCGTCTCCCGGGTGGACCGCTCGCCCCGCGCCACCACGGCCTCCGTGTCGCGGGCCACTTCTGCCATGGTGCCGGTGAGCGAGACGGTGGTGGCCGCCACGGCCAGACGGTACGTCTCGCCGATGTGACGGGCTCCTTCCTCCGCGGCGGCCATGAGAGCCGTGGCCAGACCGCTGCCGCTGGAGGACACCGTTCCCGACGCCGTGAGCAAGGCGTCGACCGTCTCGGAGAGCCGCTCCCGGATCGCGCCGAGCTGTTCCTCGGTGTGCGCGGCCGCCTCCGTGAAGCGCTGCCGTCCGTGGTCGGCCGCTTCGGCCGTCTGCTCGACAAGGCTCGCCGCGGCGGAGTCGATACGCCGCTCCACCGCCTCCAGGTGCCGGTCCACGGCCCCGCTCAGCCGGCCGGCGGCACCGGATGCCTCGGCGGTCGAGGACAGTACGGCGTGGGCGGCGTTCTCGAAGTCCTTGGTGGCATCGCGGAGAGCCTGGGCGGAGGCGTCCAACTGCCCGTAGAGCTCGTTGGCCTGCTGCGCCAGGTCCCGGGTCGCCCGTTGTGCCTCCACGGCGACCTCATGGGCCAGCCGGGTCTCGGCGAGAGTGCCGCGCATCGCGTCCGCGAGCTCGGCGAAATCCGAGGCGTGGCGGCCGGGTGAAGCGTGCCGGGCCTGGTTGAGCACGGCCTGCGCCTCGTGCAGCAGCGGGATGAGGGCCCTTCTGGCCCCTTCCCTGGCGGAGGTGACCCGCGCGTCATGACGACGCCTCGAGACGGCCGCGAGCACGGTGGAGGCGATGACCAGACAGATGGCGAGCAGCGTCCACAGCGCCATCCAGCCGAAGGTGAGCGGTGCCTGAAGATGGCCGTCGAACCCGGTCTGCCACAGTTCCAGGAAGGTTCTGCCCCGGGCCTGCCGCCGGTCCCGCACGGCGGTGTCGTCCAGCATGCGCTGGTACGCGTGGGTGGCTGCCGCCAGTCCGCTCCATGTCACGAGCAGGGGGACGAAGACCGTGACGGAGGGCAGCAGTTCCAGGCTCCGCCGAAGGCGGCGCGACGGGTCGGGTGGGTCGTCGTAGGCCGAGGAGTCGGTGAACGCGCCCGCCAGGTCGGTGTACTGCCACTGCTCGAGCGAGCGTCCCGTACGGACCGCGGCGGCGAGACGCCGGAGCGCGGGGGCGTGCGGGGCGAGAGGCGGGTGGGTCGCGACCAAGTGCTCCAGTGCCTGCGAGACAGCACTGGACGCGGGCGCCGGTTCCTGCCCGGCCGACTGCCGGACCGACGGGGTACTTGTCGACATGGCTACCAATGCCCTTCACTCCCCCGGAAGGGCGGCCAGGCCCTCGTCCCTTGCCTTCGGGGAGTCGGCGACGCCGGACCGATCAGCCCCTCGGAACGGGCTCATCGGTCCGGCGGCCACCGCGACACACAACCGCTCCCCTACTCCCGGACGCCGCTCGTCCACGTTTCCCCCTCGCAGAGCGCGGGCCTGTCCGGCAGTACGCCGTGTGTCGTCCCCCGGTCCACCACTGTCCCCGGGGGGCGCGGATACGACCTCGTCGTGCGACGGGATTGGGCGTTATCGCGGATACGACTTCCCGACCGCCGCCCGATGGCTGACGCCCGGCCGCCATCTGCCCAACCGCCCGACACTCGAGGCCTGTCGATCCCCTGCCGCCGGCGATTGCCCGCCGGTCACCGCCCGACGGCCGAGGCTCCCCATCCCCATCCCCTGCCGCTGCCGCTGCCGCTGGCGGACGGTCCGGCCATGCCACGTGACAGGCCCGGCCGCTGTCTCGCGTCCGGTCGGCGTCTCCCCGTCACCGATCGCGTCGATCCCATCGACTGATGGGAAGTCACCGGCGCGTCCGGACCTACGATGGCGCTTGCCCGACGTCAGCGTCAGCCCGTGCGGTACCCACAGCCCGTCGAGGAACAGCCGCACGAGAACCGTCGGCGTCTCTCACCGCCTCCCGCGGAGTCGGGGGCTCGGCTCCCCCCCCGGAGTCGGGGGCTCGGCTCCCCGCGGGGTCGGGCGTGGGCTCCACCGGGTACCGCCATGCCCGGTGGCCCCCCCGCTCAGGTCGGTCGAAACCCGTACGGCGGGTCCGCCGTTGCCGGGACGACGCCGCAGGCCCGGGCCCGGAGCCGGCAATCCGCGGAGCGGGTGGGCGGTGGGGCGTTCCAGCGGAAGAGGCACGCCGCTCACCGATGACACGACCGTTCGACGACCTCGGCGACGTCCACCACCACGGTGGCCAGGGGAAGGGATGTGCGTCATGGCCGAAGACGAACCGCCGTCACCGACCGGCCCGAGGCGACCGGAGACACTCTCCGCCGCCGAGGAGGTCACTGTGGCGGTCGCCGCGCTCACCTCGTTCCAGCAGGTGACTCAGCAGGCGGATGCGAAGGCCGGAACGCTGGTCGCCGTACACGTCGGTCTGACGGCTGTCGTGGCCACACAGATCGGGCGTGTCTCCCGGGCCGTGGCCTCCTGGCCCTCGTCCCTCCCCTTCTGGCTGGCCACGACGGCCTATGTCACCGCATTCGCCGTCTCCGGCTACCTGTTGGTCCAGGTGATCCGCCCCCGGACCGGTTGGCCAGGGGGGCCGAACCGGTTCGCACTCGTCGACGGCGGACCCGGCCGCGCCGTGCCGGGCTCCTCGGCGGGCTCGGTCAACGGCGCGCAACTCGCCGCGCAGGCATGGGAGACCGCCGAGACGCTCGCCCGGATCGCGGTGGTGAAGAACCGTTACACGGTACTGGCCGTGGGGTGGGTGGCCACGATGGTCATCGTGGCTGCGGCGTGGTTGGTGGTCGTCGGGACGGCACGGTGACGGGCAGCGCTCTCGTCCGGCCCCCCGCTTGCCGGAGCGCGAGTTCGACGACCGCGTCAATACCGGCGATACGGCAGAGCGCGCCGACGTCGCGGACGAGTATCCGGCGGTATCCGGTTTCGATGGTGCCGTCCTGGCGGAGCGACCGCAGTGTTCTGTGCACACTCGGTTCGGAGGCCCCGACCAGCGCGGCGAGATCCGGCTGGGTGAGAGCCGCGCCGATCGAGATGCCATCGCTGCCGACCTGGCCGTGGACCCGGACCATCTCCACCAGAACCCGGGCCACGCGCGTACTGATGGGGCAGCCTCCGAACTCCTGCCGCCGCCGGGTCGCCCAGCGGAGCTTTCCGGCCACGGCACGCATCACCGCCTGCCCGGCGTCGTCGTGCACGGCGAGAAAGGCGAGGAACTCCTGTCGCCCGATCAGCCTGGCGCTGCCGGCACCGACCGCCCTGACTGTGGCGACCCGGGGCTGTGCGTCGAAACAGGCCAGTTCACCGACGACGTCGCCGCCTGACCGTACGGCCATCAGCGCTTCCCTGCCGTCGTCCGTGGCGGCGAGCACCTTGAACCAGCCATGGAGAAGAAGAAAGACATGGGAACCGTGCTCCCCCTCGCGCAGCAATCGCTCACCGCCCTCGAAGCGCACCGGACGGCCGAGGGACAGCATCCCGGCGCGGGTCTCGGGAGAGAGGCCGCCCAGCAGGCCGGCGGGCGGCCAGTGATCTCTTCCCGGCCGGGAAACGAGACTGCCGCGAGAATTCATCGACACCACCAATACCTCAATTCACCGATGTCACGTACGGATCGAGAAATCCACTGACACAGAAAGAGTCCGGGCTTGGTGGAATGTGTTGGTTGGAGGCATCAATTCCCTCATTCGCTCACAGCGCAGCCGCCCGTTCACGCGGCCCCAGAGGTCTGCGTGGAGGCCTATTATCTGCCCGATCCATCACGTCTGCCCAGACATGCGGGCACCACGAGGGACGGATTTCATCACACAAACGCCGTGATGGTCGAGTTCCCCGCCCGGCCGACCGGGATGTCATCCATATACGATCGGCCATTTTCGAATTTGATCGGAGCGAGCTGACTGGAGGCACATTTTGTCTGCGGGCCTGTATTCCCCTGGTGGGAGCTGTCGGGTGATCACGGCTGCGCGAACGCTCAGCGGGGGAACCGCCACCGGGTCTGGCTGTAGTCGCCCTTGCGGAAGCCGAAGGCCGTGGAGGGCGCGACCTCGTACACCAGGGCCTCGCCCGCCTGATGGTGAAACACACCGTCGCGCACATCGAAGTGCCAGTCGCTGCCGTACTTCGACTCGTACGCCTCGGCGATACGGCGGAGCTCGGCGTCGTCACTCACCCTCTCGGCGTCGCCTTCGACCACCACATCGAGACCCTCGTCAAGGGAGTTGCATCCGGTGGTGAGCGTGCAGTGGGGGTTCCGCGCGATGTTCTCGGCCTTGCGTTCGGCCGGACCCGTACAGAAGTACAGCGCGTCGTTCCGCCAGACGGACAGCAGCGGGGTGACATGGGGGCGCCCGTCGGGGCGAACCGTCGAGAGCCAGAACAGCTCCGCCTCCTCGAGCAGCCCCCGTGCCTCCGCCCACCCCGTCGGACTCGCCCCGGGCATGCTGTACCGGGCGTCCAGTTCGGTCACCGGCTCCTTGTCCGCCATCTCTCCTCCTCCGTGCGGCCGTCGGCGCCCGGGGCGGGGACTCGGCCGCCGACCGGTTCATGGTGGGTGGTCAGCGGCTCCGGGCCGGTCCATGGTGGCAGCCGGTCGACGGCCGGTGGCGGACGCCGAGCCGTGTCGCCGACCGCTGCTTCGTGAGGCGCAGGCGCGGTGGCTCCACGCCACCACTGCGCGGGTGCGCAGGCGTCATCCGGCTCTCCGCAGCCGCCCGAACGCCCTCTACGGCCTGTGGCACTCGCCCGAGGCGATCGCAGCGGCGGACCGGCCCGCCGGGCCGCCGGCCCGCCGCAGGGAGCCGTACTCCGGTTGCGCTCCGGGCGCACACCGATACGTTACGTAAACGATGGATTGCTGACGATCAGTGGAGTTTGCGATGGAAACGTCGAACCGGGTGCGGACCGAGCAGGCGCGTCATGCCGAGGCCGCGGCCGAGCGCTACCGGCGGACCAGCGCCGAGCGCCACGAGATCGAGCGCCGGCAGCGGGCCGGAGTGGCCTTCCCCGATTCACCGGAGTCGCTGGCCGCCAGGACCGCGCGTCTGCTCGACCGTTACGGCGTACCCGTCGCGGCCGTCGTCGAGAGCATCCGCAAGGAGGAGCCCCTGAAGGCACCCGATGCGTTCGAACGCATCCTCGGTGTGTCCAAGGAACTTCAGGCCTGGAGCTTTCTGCCGCGTGGCGCCCGGGCCGCGAGAACCATCGCCCGGATCTCGGTCCGGGAGAACGGCCGTGAGCTCCCCATGGGTACCGGTTTTCTCGTCTCGCCCAAACTGATGATGACCAACCACCATGTACTGCCGGACCGGACGGCCGCCGAGCAGAGCTTTGTGGAGTTCGACGCCCAGGTCACCATCGACAACACCCCGGGCGCCGCCACCCGGCTCGAACTCGACCCCGCGGCCCTCTTCATCGCCGACGAGCGTCTGGACTTCGCCCTGGTCGCGGTCCGTCCGGGCGGCGACAACCGCCCTCCGGGCGAGGTGTTCGGATGGAACAGGCTCAGCGTCCAGACGGGCAAGCTCGTCGTCGGCGAGCCGGTCAATGTGATCGGGCACCCCATGGGCCGGCTCAAGGAGATCGCGGTCCGTGACAACGCCCTCCAGGTGCGGCTGGACGACTTCCTCCACTACAGGACCGACACCGAGCCCGGAAACTCCGGCTCCCCGGTCTTCAACGACCAGTGGGAAGTCGTGGCACTTCATCACAGCGGTGTGCCGCGCACCGACTCCCAGGGCCGGGTGCTGCGCCGGGACGGCCAGGTCTGGCAGCACGGCGACGGTGACGACGCCATCGACTGGGTCTCCAACGAAGGCGTCCGCATCAGTTCCATCCTGCGACATCTCGCGGCACTGCCGCCGGAGTCCGCGCCACGGGCGCTCCTGGCCGAAATGGGCCCGGAGGCAGGTCTGCTGGACGGCGTACCCGCACCGCAGACGGCAGCGGGGCCGGTGGTCCCGGGCCCGGCGGAGGCACACACGTACGGAGCACCGTCAGCCGCGGCGCTCTCCTCCGCGGCGCCCTCGTCCGCGGCGCCCCCGTCCGCGGCACCTTCGTCCGCAGCGCCGTCGACCGCGGCTTCCCGGCCTGCGGGCGAGGCCGTGGCGGCGCCTTCCGGACTCGCCGCCAGGGCCACCGCGTTCGGCGGCAGACGACGGCTGGTCTTTCTGCACGGCCGCAACCAGCAGAACCGCATCCCCGAGCATCTCCGCCGCACGTGGGCGGCGGGGCTCAACCATGGACTCACCGAAGCCGGACTCACACCGATCGACCCGGCGGACGCCTGGTTCCCCTACTACGGCAACACGCTCGTCCGCGCGCTCGAACGGCAGGAAGCCGTGCCCCACCCCTTCGAAGGAGCGATGGTCGCACCGGCCGAGGCCGGGGCACCCGCGTCCGCGTCAGCCAAGGGACTGTACGAGCAGCTGATCAGCGAGGCCGCCGTGCGGGCGGGTATGCCGGCGGACGACCGACTCGCCACCGAACGGCTCGGTTGGGGCGACGCGGTCGGGGCCCTGCAACGCCGGCTGAGCTGGCTGGCCTCCAGGACCTCTGTGGACGAATGGTCCATCGCCTTGTTCTTCCGGGATGTCGCGTCCTACCTCGACGATCAGCGCGTCCGGGACGAGGTCCTGAACTGCGTCCTGGCGACCATGCCCACCTCCGGGGAGCTGCTCCTCGTCAGTCACAGCCTGGGCACCGTGGTCGCCATGGACCTGATCACCCGGCTCGCTCCGGAACTCGACATCTCCCTGCTCGTCACCGCCGGCAGCCCCCTCGGCATGAACACCGTGTACAGCCGGCTGCTGGTCGGCGGCCCGAAGCGCCCCGAACGGGTGGCCCGTTGGCTCAACGCGTGGTGCCCGACCGACGCGGTCGCCATCGGCAGCCCGCTCGGCGACGACTGGAAGGGCGAACTGACCGAGCTGGCGGTGGCCAACGCACGGGACCGCCCGCACCACATCGACGAGTATCTCGCCCACCCGGAAGTCGCCCGGGTGATCGGCGGCAGCCTCGCGACCTGAGGCCGCGCAGGCCACCGCCGCGGCCCGACGAACGGTACGGCCATGGCTCCGGCCGGCGCGCCGACGTGGAAATCCCCGTCCCGGTTCGGTGTCGTCGGCCTGCTCACCCAGCCCACCGCCTACACGGTGGTCATCTCCGGGATCACCGGATTCCTCTTCTTCATCGACGCGTTGCAGTCCGGATCGGTGACCGCGGCGACGGCTGCCATGGTGATCGGTGAGAGCGTGGGGCCCGCCGCGTTCGGAGTCGCCTGGCTCGGCGATTCCACCCGGCACGGATACGCGCCGCTCGCCATCCTCGGCTTCGTCCTCTCGATCGCCGGCGCACTGGCCCTGGCCCGCTTCGGCGAGGCGGAACAACAGGAACGACAGACAGCGCCGTCGTGAACACCGCCGCGTCCGGACCCGGCGGCGGGCCGCCCGGTGCGGACAGGCGGCCCGCCACCCGGACCACCGTCGCCGAAGCGGGTTCGTAGCGGCCATTCGGTGACTCCGCCCGGCCACCGGCAGCCCGCCGACGCTGAGGGGGTAATCGACACTCATGCCCAAGAAGTCTTCCGACGCCGCAGGTCATGGGTCCTGGTTCGGACGACTGGACCGCGCCTTCCACCTCTCCGTCGCGGGGCGTGGCTGGAGGCACGCCGGCGAGCTGGAACTGATGCAGCGCTCGATGGGCTTCGCGGCACTCGGCTTCCTCACTCTGGTGCCGCTGCTCATCGTGGTGGCCGCTGCCGATCCGGCGAACGGGCGCGGCTTCGCTCAGTGGCTCGGGGACGGCCTGGGGGTGTCGGCGACCGCTCAACAAGAGATCCAGCAGTTGTTCGCCAAGCCCCGTCAGGCACTCGAGTCGACCACGGCGTTCGGCCTCGCGGCCCTTGCTGTATTCGGCCTGACGTTCGGCTCGGCGGTGCAGGTGGGCTACGAGAAGGTCTGGGAGCTGCCGCCGGCCCGTTGGCACACCATGTGGCGGCATCTCGTATGGGTCGCCATGCTGATCGGCTATCTCTTCCTGTCGGCCCACTTCACCCTGGAGCCCGACCGGTCCGAGCCGGTGGCCGAGACGTTCTGGCGCTTCCTCGTCGGTGTGCTGAGTGCCGTGCTGTTCTTCTGGTGGTCGCAGCGACTGCTGCTCGGGGGGCGGGTCGGCTGGGTCGCCCTGCTGCCCGGCGCGGTGGGGACGGTGATCGGGCTGCTCGGACTGCGGGTCTTCTCCCGACTCGTGTTCTCGCCACTGATCGCGACCAACGCCGTCACCTACGGGCCCATCGGCACCGTTCTCGTCGTGCAGTCCTGGCTCGTCGGCGTCGGTGTCGTCGTCTTCGGCGGAGCCCTCGTCGGCCGGCTGCTGCATGAGGAAGGTCACCGGATGGCGCACATGGTGCGCCGGCGCCGTTGACGCCGGCGGTCGGACGTGTCGGGCGGCCACCGAGCGTACGACCCGTGGCCAACGGGATTTCGGCGTACGACTCTGGCGCAGCGGCGCCCGTATCGAGTGTCATGTACCGGTCCAGCGTCGAGAAGGAGTGGGTGTGCGCTTACTGCGAGCGGTGTGCGGAACAGCGGCGGTCGTGGTCGCCGCGCCGGTGATGACGGCCTCGGGTGCGGTGGCGGGGGGCGAGGGGACGCCGCCGGAGGGGACGGTGTACGTGCAGAGCGCCGTCAACGGTCTCAACGCCTCCGACAGCGACGGGACCATCGCGCTCCACCGCCCCAAGGGCAATGAGGACCGGCAGCAGTGGGCCGTCGCGCCGGTCTCCGGAGACCGCCATGAGCTGCGCAGCGTCGACGATGCGGAACGCTGCCTCGGGCGGAGCGGCGCGCAGGCCGTCACCGTGGCGTGCGGCGGAGCGGAAGCCGCATGGGAGGTGACCCCGGCCGGGGGCGGGCAGTACACCATCGCCGTACCGGACGCCGGCGGCCACCTCACCCTGGGGGCCAGGCCCAGCGGCGGAACGTACCCGGAGCAGGCGCTGATCGGTGGGGACGGGGAGCTCGCCCGCTGGTTCCTCACGCCCGCTCCCCCGCCCCGGGCTCCGATGCCCCCGGCCGACCAGCGCCGGCTCGACCAGGTCACCTTCCTCACCGCTCACAATGCCTACGCCAATGGGGTGGACGGCGGTTTCGCGCCGCCGTTCGTGGACGCCTTCCCCAACCAGAAGCGCGGCATCGAGCAGCAACTCGCCGACGGCGTACGGGGGTTCATGCTCGACATCCACCAGACTCCGGACGGGGCCCTGCTCTGCCACAACAGCTGCACCCTCGTCAGCCGGCCGGTCGCGCTGTGGGTGGACCTCCAGCGCATCGTGGACTTCCTCCGGCAGCACCCCGGCCAGTTCGCCACGGTATTTCTGGAGGACTACGTCTCCGCTGATGTACTGCGCGGCGAACTCGACCGGGTCCGCGGTCTGTCGGACGTCCTCTACCGGCCCGACCAGGACGGAGTACGCGAGAACGGCTGGCCGCGGATGGCCGGTCTCGCCGCCCGCGGAAAGCAGTTGATGATCTTCACCGATCGCACGCGTGCCCAGGACGCGGGGGGCACGGCGCGCGACAGTTTCGGCGTGATGTACCAGCAGGAGTGGACGGTGGAGAACCACTGGTCCATGGGGCCGGGCGTGGGCGCCTCGGACTGGTCGTGCTACAGCCGCTGGTACGGCGGCGACGTCAATGTCCCGCTCACCCGGGAAGACGGAGCGTTCCGCCCGCTCTTCGTGATGAACCACTTCCGTGACGTCCCCATGACCGCGACGGCGTCGACGGACAACAGCCGGGTGCTGAACCGGGCGGAGAACTTCTGCGCGCCCGCCGCCCGGAAGAAGGCCAACTTCCTTGTCGTCGACCACTACGACCGAGGTTCACCGCAGTCGGCCGTCGACCGGCTGAACACCTATACTTCGTCGCCCTGACAGGGCGACCGATCACACGGTGTCGAGGAGCGCGATCTCGTCGGCGTCCAGCACCAGGTCGGCGGCGGCCGCCGAGTCCCGGATCGTCTCGGGCCGGCTCGCGCCGGGTATCGGGATGACGACGGGCGACTTGGCCAGCATCCACGCCAGACAGACCCGCTGCGGGCTGACCCCGCGGGCCTCGGCGACGCGGGCGAACGGCGCGGAGGCGGAGCCCAGGTCACGCGCCCGGGGAATGCCGCCGAGCGGGCTCCACGGCAGGAAGGCGATCCCCCGGTCATGGCAGAGCTCCAGCTCCGGCACGCTGGAGCGGAAGGCTGGTGAGAACTGGTTCTGCACCGCGGCCAGGCGCCCTCCGAGGATGTCGTCCGCCAGCCGGATCTGCCCCGGATCGGCATTGGAGACACCAGCCGTGCGGATCTTGCCCTCGTCCAGCAGATCGCGGAGGGCGCCGATCGACTCCTCGTACGGAACGCGCGGGTCCGGGCGGTGGTACTGATATAGCCCGATGGCCTCGACACCGAGCCGGGCCAGCGAGTCCTCACAGGCCCGCTTGAGGTGTGCGGGAGATCCGTCCAGCGTCCAGGAGCCGTCGCGGTGGCGCAGATGTCCGCCCTTGGTCGCGACCAGCACCTGCGAGCCGCGTTCATGGGCGGACAGCGCCTTGGCGACGAGGGTCTCGTTGTGGCCCACCTCATCGGTCCCCAGGTGGTACGCGTCCGCGGTGTCGATCAAGGTCACGCCGGCGTCCAGGGCCGCGTGCACGGTGGCGATCGAGCGGGCCTCGTCGGGCCGTCCCTCGACCGACATGGGCATGGCCCCCAGCCCGATCGCACTGACCTCCGCGGCGCCGATGCGGCGGGTCTGCATGAGCTGATGCCTCTCCTCGAACCAATGGGCGCGCGGCGTGGTGCGGCACGCGCCGCATCAGCCTCTCCCCGCACCCGGCCGCCTGTCCAACCGGATACGAGCCGGGCGGCCGCGGAGGACCGGTGACCGCGGAGTTACCGGGCCCGGACTGGGTTGCGCAGCTCCAGGCGCAGCTGAACCTCCTGGTCACCCGGGACCATATGGCCCTCCTCCCGCACGCCGAACGTCGTCGCCAGCGCCTCACGGATGTCGTGGACAGCCCGCTCGCAGCCGAAGAGATCGGCGACGACGGCCCCGCCCAGCGCCGGAGGGGCGACGGGCTCACCATGGCTGCGGACATCGAAGGTTCCGATCCACACCATGGGGTTGGCGCCTTGGTGGCTCTTCACGCAGTGCTCCTCGGCCGTCCGGTCCAGGGGCGCCGGGAAGGCGGCGCGCAGGGCGTCGAAGACGGCGTCCGCGTCCTGCGGGGCGCATTCGGTGAGATGGACGCTGACAAGTGCGGAGTGTTGCAGGGTGGTCATCGCTGAGGCCTCCTCTGGTACGGCTCGTCCGACTCCGAGGACCGGCGGTCCCTAGGGTGTGTTTCAAAAGTAGCGCCGTCCGCCCGAAGGGCGGGGTCCGCGGCGTCTGGTGCGTGCGATCGCAAGGCGGTGGGGGTACCCCCGGCCGGAGGCTGGGGGAGGTCGTCCTCGTACTGGGCGTACCCGGACGAGCCCGACAACGCAGCGAGCGTGCGTGCCAGACGTCGCGGACCAGGCGGGACTTTCGAAACACGCCCTAGGAGGACGGACAGCCGTCGGGCGTTCGACGGATGGCAGGTCCGTGTCCGCGGCCCGCTCCCGGGGCGGCGGCAGTGGTCTCGCCGAGCCGCTCGGCCAGCCGGGCCAGCTGGGCCTCGACGCCGCGGCCCCGGGTCCGTACGAGAGCTTCGGCGAGGTCGGACAGCTTGCGGTTGGTGCGCTGCGACAGCCGGCGCAGCAGGGTCATGGCCGTGTCCGCCTCGCACTGCAACACGTACATCACCATGCCGCAGGCCTGGTCGACGACGGGGCGGGTACGCAGCGCGGTGTCGAGCTGGTCGACCTCGGTGAGGACGTCCAGGTACTGGCGGTCGCGGAGCAGTCCGGTCGTGGCGAGGTCGCCCAGGAGGACGGTCGCCCCGTGCCCCGCGTCCTGGAGGAAGCCGGGCCGGAACCCGTAGACCGTGAGGGTCACGGCCAGGGCGTGGCGGCGGAAGGGCAGGGTCACGCTCGACCGCACTCCCGCGTCCAGGGCCTTGGCCCGGTAGCCGGGCCAGCGCTCGTCGCGCAGCAGGTCCTCAGCCGCGGCGGGACGGCCGCTCTCCAGCGCGGACGGTATGGGCCCTTCCCCCGCCTCCCACTGCACCGCGACCAGCGGCGACAGGTCGGGGTGGGTCACCGCGGTGGACGGTGGTTCGCCCTGGCCCGCGGCGTCCTGGGTGATGACCGTCGCCGTGGCTCCGCAGCAGGCGGGGTTGCAGGAGGCAGCCTGCTCCGCGAGATCGGCGAGCCCGCCGTCCGGCGGGCGCGCTTCCCGGTCGCGCGGAAAGTCCCGGTACTCGGCCATGAGGACGTTCATTCCCCTCGTTCTCGCGGCGATTTCCTACGAAGGCGGGCAGACGCCTCGTCCGCCCCTCCGCTCCGGGTCTTCCCCCGATCGTGTGCTCGCACCGGATTACTGTCAACATTTCTCCTGGCAGGGCCGGGGCCGCCGCACCGACCCGGCCGGGGGGTCGTGATCAGAGCCTGCGATGCATGATGTGCAGCCCGACATAGCCCTTCTCCGGGTGGTGGAAGCCCTCCGGCAGGGTGCCCAGCACCTCGAAGCCGAGGGAGCGCCAGAGCGCGACCGCCCGGCTGTTGGTCTCCACGACAGCGTTGAACTGCATCGCCCGGTAGCCCTCGGCCCGCGCCCAGTCCAGGGCGTACTCCCCCAGCGCCCGCCCGACTCCCCGCCCGGCGTGCTCCGGGGCCACCATGAAGCTCGCACTGGCGATATGCGCGGCGGGGCCCATGTGATTGGGGTTCATCTTGGCGGAGCCGAGGACGGTCCCGTCGGGGGCGACGGCGACGACCGTACGGCTCGGCGCCTCCAGGCACCACATCGCCCGGGCCTGCTTTTCGCTGACGTCACGGGGCCAGGTGAAGGTCTCGCCGACGGCGACGATACGACGCAGGAAGGCCCAGATCGAGGGCCAGTCCTCGGGGGTGGCTTCTCTGATCACCATGCGCTCAGCATGGCGGCCGGGGAAGCGGGCTGCCAGGGCTTTCGCACGGCTGCCCGCTGGTGTCATCCGGCTCTCGCTGCTGTCACCCGCTTTCTTGCTCATGTCACCCGCTCACTTCATGTCATCCCGGCTCTCGCCCATGCCGACCGGCCCGCTCATGTCGCGGCGAGCCTCCAGAGAGAGGTGACCTCCGCCGCCCGCGCCGCATACAGCGGATCACTCGCGTCGGAGGCCCGGGGGTGGACCGGCCGGGTGTCCAGGCGGCCCGCGACCGCGAGCCCCGCCGCGTCAATGGCCTCCAGCAGCTCGGCGCGCGTCCGTAATCCGAGGTGCTCGGCGAGATCCGAGAGCACCAGCCAGCCCTCGCCGCCCGGCTCCAGATGGGCCCTCAGACCGTCCAGGAAGCCGCGCAGCATACGGCTGCCCGGGTCGTAGACGGCATGCTCGACCGGGGTGCCGGGCCGTGCGGGCACCCACGGCGGGTTGCAGACGACGAGCGGGGCACGGCCCGGGGGAAAGAGATCCGCCATCACCACATCCGTACGGCCCTCCAACCCCAGCCGGGCCAGATTCTCGCGGGCACAGACCAGTGCGCGCGGATCCTGGTCCGTCGCGATGACGCGCTCCACTCCGCGGCGTGCCAGGACCGCGGCCAGCACGCCCGTCCCCGTGCCGATGTCGAAGGCCCGGGTGCGCGCGGGCAGCGGCGCCTCGGCCACGAGCCGCACATATTCACCCCGCACCGGGGAGAACACGCCGTAGTGCGGATGAATACGGTCGCCCAGCGCCGGCACGGCGACGCCTTTCCTGCGCCACTCATGGGCTCCGATGAGGCCGAGCAGCTCGCGCAGCGACACCACCGAGGGCTCGTCGCCCGGCCCGTACACCTCCGTGCAGGGCTGCCGGACATCAGGGGCCCGGCGCAGCGGGACGACATGGCCCGGGTCCAGCGGTACCAGAAGCATGCCGAGCGTGCGGGCCCGCTGGAACCGGTCCTTGCGGTGCAGATGGAACGCCTCGGCCATGGAGACGGGCGGTGACGCGGCGGCCTTGCGCTGCTTGCGGTCCGTACGCCGTCCCATCGCCTGGAGCAGCTGCCGCGCGTTGGGGAAGTCGCCGCGCCACAGGATCGCGGTGCCCTCGCAGGCCAGGCGGTACGCGGTGTCGGCGCGCAGGCGGTCGTCCGCGCTCACCACACGCCGCGGCGGGGGCGCCCCGCTCTCGGACCGCCAGCGGGCGGCACGGACTTCCTCGGCTTCGGTCCAGCGAACGGCGTGCACCGCCCCATCGTCGTCGGAACGCGGAGGCACGGCAACGCATTTATCCCGCTTTCACCGGTGTGCCCTCCCTCCGCATACCCGCCCCCATCTCCTGATCAACACTCAACTCGCTTACGCTGCTGCCACTTTCACCACCCCTCACACACAAGGTGGCATCGCATGCGCAGAGATCGCACTGCCGGATCAGCCGCGGCCGTGGTGGCCGCGGCGCTTCTCGTTCCGGCCGCGCCGGCCGGCGCCCAGGAGCCGGGCCCCGGCGCGCTCTCGTACTCCTCGAGCACCTCGGTGGGCGTGCACAACGCCTACGAGAAGACCACGTACCCGTACTTCGCGGACGCCCTGGACTCCGGAGCCGGGCTGCTGGAGCTCGATGTGTGGACCAACGGACTGAGCAGGAAGTGGCGGGTCTCGCACGACAACCCCGTGGGCAGCGACAACAACTGCGAGAACGCCGCGTCGTCGGCCGAACTGCGGTCCAAGCCCCGTAATCAGAGTCTGGACGGCTGTCTCGCCGACATCAGGGCCTGGCACGACGCCCACCCGGGCCACCGGCCGGTGCTGTTGAAGATCGAGATGAAGGACGGCTTCAACGCCCGGCACGGTCTGGGCCCCGAAGCCTTCGACGCCCTGGTCTCCGGCAAGCTGGGTGACGCGCTCTTCCGCCCCGCCGATCTGCTCGGCGACCGCACGAGCCTGGACGAGGCGGTACGGGCGGACGGCTGGCCGGCGCGGTCCGCGCTCACGGGCAAGTTCCTGATCGAGTTGATCCCCGGCACCGTCGAGGAGAGCAACCCCTTCGACTCGCTGTGGACCGACCGCGAGTACGCCGGACATCTGCGGGCCCTGGCCGCGTCCGGCACACTCGCCCGCGCCACGGCCTTCCCCGCCGTCCACGGTGCCGCCGCGGGTGATCCGCGGACCCGGTACACCGATCCGGCGCTCCGCCCGTGGTTCGTGGTCTTCGACGGCGACGCGTCGCGGTATGTGACGGACACCGGGATCGACACGGCGTGGTACGACCGCCGCCACTATCTGCTGACCATGACGGATGCGCACGGGGTCGCGCCCGCCATCGACCCCGTCCATCCGTCCGAAGCCGATGCCCGGGCCCGGGTCTCCGCCCTCGCCGGACAGCACGCCACCACCGTCACCAGCGACTGGTACCCCCTGCCGGGAGTGCTCTCCACGGTCCTCCCCCCGCGGCGCGTAGCCGACGCCGTCCGGCCACCGCCGCCAACGGTTTGACCACCCCGTCTGTCGCTGATCGTCGTACTCGCGCACACTGGTCGAACACACGGACAGCGGGCCGGTGCGAGGGAGGCGCGACATGCGGATGTCGGTCGACCGGTGGCGGCGGGCTCTCGCCTCGCCGTGGCAGCGCGGTGCTGTCGCGGCCGCGGCGGGAACGCTGCCCGCGCTCGCCTTCCCCGAGCCGTCCCTGTGGTGGTTCGCCTACGTCGCCCTGGTGCCGTGGATGCTGCTGATCCGCTCCGCTCCGAGCGGGCGTCGTGCCGCGTTCGACGGCTGGCTGGGCGGGGCGGGCTTCATGCTGGCGGTGCATCACTGGCTGATGCCGAGCCTGCATGTCTTCATCCTGGCGCTGGCGCTGCTGCTCGGGCTGTTGTGGCTGCCGTGGGGGCTTCTGGTCCGGCGGCTGCTCGGCGGTTCACCGGGCGTGGGGCGCGCGGCGGCGGCGCTCGCCCTGGTGCCATCCGGCTGGCTGATGGTGGAACTGGTCCGCTCCTGGGAGAACCTGGGCGGACCCTGGGGGCTGCTCGGGGCGAGCCAGTGGGAGGTCACGCCCGCGCTCCGGCTCGCCTCGTTGGGCGGGGTGTGGCTGGTGAGCTTCCTGATCGTCACGGTGAACACGGCGCTGACCGTGCTGATCGCGCTGCCGGTCCCCCGTAGGGCGGCGGTGGCCGGGCTGGTGGCGTGCGTGGCCGCGGCCGGTGCGGCCTGGGCCTGGGCGCCGCTGCCGGAGCGTACCGGCAGCGCGCGGATCGCTCTGGTCCAGCCCGGCGTCGTCAACGGGATCGGGAGCCGGGAGCATCGTGTCGAGCGGGGGGAGGAGCTGACCCGGCAGCTGGCCGGCCATGAGGTGGACCTGGTCGTCTGGGGCGAGAGCAGCGTCGGCTCGGATCTCGGCAGCCGTCCGGATCTGGAACGGCGGCTGGCGGCGCTGTCCCGGGACGTCGGAGCCGATCTGCTGGTGAACGTGGACGCGCCGCGTTCGGACCGCCCGGGGATCTTCAAGAGCTCCGTGCTGGTGGGGCCGGACGGCCCGGACGGGCAGCGCTACGACAAGATGCGGCTGGTGCCGTTCGGCGAGTACGTTCCGCTGCGGTCGCTGCTGGGCTGGGCGACATCCGTCGGCAAGGCCGCGGACGAGGACCGCAGGCGCGGAGCCTCCCAGGTGGTGATGGAGGTGCCGGGCGCCCAGGGGCTGCGGATCGGCCCGCTGGTCTGCTTCGAGACGGCGTTCCCCGATATGAGCCGCGGGCTGGTGCGGGACGGTACGGGGGTGCTGATCGCCCAGTCCTCGACCTCGACGTTCCAGCACAGCTGGGCGCCGGAGCAGCATGCCTCGCTGGCCGCGCTGCGGGCGGCGGAGACCTGGCGGCCGATGGTGCACGCGACGCTGACCGGGGAGAGTGCGGTGTACGGCCCCCGCGGCGAGCCGGTGGGCGGCCGTCTGCCGACCGACCGGAGCACGGCCGCGATCTACGACGTACCGCTGGCCGCGGGCAGGAGTCCGTACGTCCGGTTCGGCGACTGGGTCATCTACGCGTCGATCGCCGCCCTCGCCGCCTTCGGCACGGCCGAGAGCATACGGGCCTTCAGGAGGCCTGCTCCCGGGCCTGCGTCACGACCCGCTCGCACAGCTCATGGGTCCGCAGCGCGTCCTCGGCGGTGAGCAGTCTCCCCGCGCGCACGGCGTCGAGGAAGGCCAGGGTGATCTGCTCGATACCGCGCTGCCGCGCGACCGGGACCCAGTCGCCACGGCGGCGCACACTCGGCTGACCCTTGTGGTCGATCACCTCGGCGAGGTTACGGACCTCCCGCTTGGTGTCCTGCCCGGAGACCTCGAGGATCTCCTCCGCGGAGCCGCTCATCCGGTTCATGGTGCCGACGGCGGTGAAGCCGTCGCCGGACAGCTGCAGCACGACATGGTGCATCAGGCCCCGCCGCACCCTGGCGCGGACATCGATGTGCTCGACCGTGCCGGGCACCAGGAAGCGGAGTGTGTCGACGACATGGATGAAGTCGTCGAGGACCAGGGTGCGGGGATCCTCGGCGAGACCCACCCGGTTCTTCTGCATCAGGATCAGGTCGCGGGGGTGCTCCAGGCACTGGGCGTAGCCGGGCGCGTAGCGGCGGTTGAAGCCGACGGCCAGGCTGACCCGGCGCTCCTCCGCGAGCCGTACGATCCGCTCGGTGTCGGCGTAGTCGTAGGCGACGGGCTTGTCGACGTACGTCGGCACCCCCGCGTCCAGGAGCCGCGTGACGATCCCGGCGTGCGCGGAGGTGGCGGCGTGGACGAACGCCGCGTCCGGGCGGGCCGCGAGGAGCGAGTCCAGGTCGCCGTGGAGCCGGCCGGCCGGGACGTGGTGGGTGGCTCCGACCCGCTCCAGGGTGGCCGCGGTCCGGGTCTGGAGGTGCAGCTCCAGACCCGGCTGGGCGCCGAGGACCGGCAGATAGGCCTTCCGGGCGATGTCCCCGAGCCCGATGCAGCCGACCTTCACCTGCGTCACCTCAGTCCTGTGCCGTGGGCGTGTTCTGCGGCCGTTCCGTGGCGGCACCGGCAGCATACGTGCGCCGTGGCGGCTGCCAGTCGGCGATGCCGTCGAAGCCGCGCAGCGCCATCCCGGGGCCCAGCCGGCCCACGGCGGTGAGGAGGGCCGTGCGCAGCGCGACCGCGGGCCGGGAGGACAGGCTCACCACGCGGCGGATCCGGGCCGAACGACGCAGGACGTCGGTGGTGCGGGGCAGCCGCTGCGCGGTGTAGCGGGCGAGGGCCCGACCGGTGCCGGAGCCGGGCGCGGCGAGATGGGCGAGCACGACCGCGTCCTCGATGGCCTGGCAGCCGCCCTGGCCGAGGGTCGGAGCCATGGGATGGGCCGCGTCGCCGAGGAGGGCGGTCCGCCCCCGGTGGTAGGCGGGCAGCGGCACGGTGGGCTCATGCGGAGAGGGCTGCGCGGAGACGGTGACGCAGCCCGCGAGGGCCGGGGAGGCGAGGAGGGCCACTGCGGCGGCAAGTCGGTGCACCCCGAGAACTCTGCTGGTCCCCGGGCGCCTTTGGACAGCTTTCACCGGGAAAGTGGCCCATTGGGGTGACGACGGATCACTCTCCGGTGGGGCCGGTGATCCGTTTCCCGGGCAAGGCCCGCGACATCGTTGCGCCGCGTGCGGTCCCTCGATCGCGGTCGCGCGGTGCGCGTGGGGGGGCGATCGCGGGGCGCGAAGCCCGGAGCCGGAGCGTTCCCTCAGTCCTCGGGGCCGCTGCCCGGTGAGGCCGGGCCGAGTAGCGCGCCGCCCGGCTGGGACACGTCGGCGCCGGACTCGGTCTCGCGCCCAACGCGTTGCGCGCCCTCGACACCATCGGCGCGGGCGATGGCGTCCGCGCACTGTCGACCTGGCAGACCGAGGGCGCACTGCGGACGCCCCACGGCCGCCGGCTCTCCCGGATCAGCAACGAAGCCGCCGTCGCACGCTTCGGAGGCCCGATGGTCGTAGCCCACCGCGCGACCCTGATCGATCTGCTCGCCTCCCGGCTGCCCTGCGGCACCCTGCGGACCGGTACGCCCGCGCGGCTCACCGACCCCGGCGGGCAGGACCGCCCGGGCCTGGTCACGACGGCCGACGGCGAGACCCTGGAGGCCGACCTCGTCGTCGGCGCCGACGGCATCCACTCGGCGGTGCGCCGGACGCTGGTCCCCGGCCACCCCGCGCCCCGCTACAGCGGCCTCACCGCCTGGCGCGTCGTCGTACCCGCGCTCGACGAGCCCTTCGAGCCCCACGAGACCTGGGGGCGCGGCAGGCTCTGGGGGACCCAGCCGCTCCACGACGGCCGGGTCTACGCCTACGCCGCGGCGCTCGCCCCGGCGAGCGCCAGGGCCCCGGACGGGGAGAGGGCCGAACTGCTGCGCCTGTTCGGCGGCTGGCATCATCCCGTCCCGGCCGTCCTCGCCGTCCTCGCCTCGGTGTCCCTGGCGGTGCACCGCCAGGCCGCCGGACGCCCCTGGCGCGCCGCGGTGTCCTGTGCGGCGGTCGCCCTCTGCTGCGCCGGGGCCGTGGTGCTGCCGGTCGCGCTCGACCTTCCGTACCCGGTCGCCGTGGCGCTGCTCATGGCGGAGGCTGCCGTGCTCCTCGTCGCCTCGGCGACCCTGGACTCCCACCCGGCCTCGCTCACGGCGCTGGTCTGCGCGGTCGCCGTCGCCTGCGTCGCCGCCTTCTGGGGGCTGGCGGACCAGTCGGTGACGTTCGGCGTGCTCGGCACCCTGCTCATCGCGTTCACCGCCGCGGCGGCGGCCGGAGGGCGCGTGCGGCAGGCTGTGACGGCCTGTGCGGCCGTGGTGTGCGCCGTGGGGCTCTCGGTCGCCCTCTGTGCCGCCGCGGGGCTCTCAGCCCCTCGTACGGCGTTTCCCGTGCTGGCCGTCGCGGGGGCCGCGGCGTTCGTCGCCGCCCGGCTGCGCCGCCTCCCCGCCGGTCTCCCCGTCGAGTGCACCGGCTACGGGGCCGCGCTGCTCGCCGTCGGCCTGTCACTGGGCGACGCGTCCATGCTCGCCGCCGTCCTGGGCCTGGCCGGCGTCCTCGCCGCCGGCACCGCGCTGCGTCCCGACCGCCGCGCCGCCGCCCGCACCGCCGCTGGGCTGTTCGTCCTGGCGAGCTGGGTACGGCTCGCGGCGTACGGCGTCGTGGCACCGGAGGCGTACACCCTCCCGGTGAGCGTCCCGGCGCTCGTCATCGGCCTGCGCCGGCGCCGCCAGGACCCGGCGGTGTCCTCCTGGGCGGCGTACGGTCCCGGGCTGTCCGTGACGCTGCTGCCCGGCCTCCTGGCGGCCTGGGGCGACGCGCACTGGCCGCGCCCGCTGCTGCTCGGCGCGGCCGCCCTGGGCCTCACCCTGCTCGGCGCGCGGCTACGGCTGGGAGCCCCGCTGCTGCTGGGCGGGGCGGTGCTGGCGCTGGTCGGCGTGCACGAGCTGGCCCCGTACATCGTCCAGGTCGCCGACGCGCTCCCCCGCTGGCTGCCGCCCGCGCTGGCGGGCCTGCTGCTGCTCGCCATCGGGGCGACGTACGAGCAGCGGCTGCGCGACGCCCGGCGGCTCCGCGACACGCTGGGCCGGATGCGGTGAAGGCGCCCCGTCCCGGGTCGGCGGCCATGGCCGGCCGCGGCTCCGGGTACGGGCCGAAGGCCGAAATCCGGCGGTGGCGGCATCAACGGCAGCAGCAGGCCGGAAGAGCGTCGCAGAACGGCCGGGGAGAGTTCCGCGACGCCAGGAGACGATCGTTCTCGTACGGGAGCTCCGGCGCCCACCACGGGGTACTCCTGCCCACGGCTTGGAGCGCAGACGGCTGCCCAGCGCCGAGGAGCTCACGCGCGGACCGGGATCGCACCGGCCCGCCACGTTGTCCGTCTACGGGGCCAGGGAAGGCAAAAGGCCGGGGGTCCGCAGGCTCGTAAGCCTGCGGACCCCCGGCCTGTGGTGGGCGATACTGGGATCGAACCAGTGACCTCTTCGGTGTGAACGAAGCGCTCTCCCGCTGAGCTAATCGCCCGGGCGCAGGGGAAACATTACCGCATGTCACCGCATGCCCTTGACCACCCCGAGGTCACCGGGCCGACCGCCCGAGGGCCGTCCGGAGCTCACGGGCCGACCCTCCACGGCATCGCGGCACCGAACTGCCACACGTACACCGCAACCCCCATCGCGATGATCACCAGAGCGATGACGGTCAGTGTCGTGTTCCGCCGCCGCACCCGGGGGTCGAGCGCCTTGTGTGCCGCCTCGGTCACTTTCCGTTTCGTCCAGCGCAGCACCAGCTGGGCCCAGACGAACTCGGTCGCCCAGATCGCCATGCCGCCGAAGATCACCAGCCAGCCCGGTCCCGGCAGCGGCAGCAGGGCCACGCCCCCCGCGACGACGGCCAGACCGACCAGGAAAACCCCCACCTGCCAGCTCAGATGCAGCGGCTTGGAGGCCTTGATGAACCGCGGGGCCCGCGAGCCGAGCGGCGGATCGTCGTGCGCGCCGTCCGCCTTCTGGCCGTCCCACGACGTACCGTCCCCCGCAGCGCCGGCGGCCGCCCCCTTGGCGACCTCTCGCCGCTCGTCACTCTCCGCATTCATGCGGCCCAACCTACCCGACCGCGAAGCGTCACCGGAATGGGTGTTGAGGATGACACGCCGCTCCGCCGTACGGGGTACCTGAACGGTCTCAAAACGGTCAGAGGGGTTTACAACGACACTGGAGGTGGCATGTCGATTTCGCCGACGTGCGAATCCCCGAGCGCACACTGAGCGAAAGGCCTTGGCGCTTATGAACACCACGGTCAGCTGCGAGCTGCACCTGCGCCTCGTTGTGTCGAGCGAATCCTCCCTGCCCGTTCCGGCGGGCCTGCGGTATGACACGGCCGATCCCTACGCCGTGCACGCCACCTTTCACACCGGAGCCGAGGAGACCGTCGAGTGGGTGTTCGCCCGCGACCTCCTCGCCGAGGGCCTGCACCGGCCCACCGGCACCGGCGACGTCCGGGTGTGGCCGTCCCGCAGTCACGGTCAGGGCGTCGTGTGCATCGCCCTGAGCTCTCCGGAGGGCGAAGCCTTGCTCGAGGCCCCGGCGCGGGCGCTGGAATCGTTCCTCAAGAGGACGGATGCCGCAGTGCCTCCCGGCACCGAGCACCGTCACTTCGACCTCGACACCGAGCTCTCCCACATCCTGGCCGAAAGCTGAGCCGACCGACATCCGAGAGGTACCGCAGGGACCCACCGCCCCCTACGCTCACCGTTCGTAGCCGTCCGACTCGGGGCGACGGCACGAGCACGGAACATCGCATGGCGCACACACCGGCGCCTTCGCCGCGCGGCACACCGCGGCGAAGGCGCCGGTGCGCTGTGGCGAAGGCGCCGGTGCGCTGTGGCGAAGGCGCCGGTGCGCTGTGGCGAAGGCGCCGGTGCGCTGTGGGCGATAGGGTCGGCCAACGTCCGCGGCCACGGACGGAGCCGCCCCACCACCGGCCAGGGAGCGAACCGTGCTGATCAACCACGACACCCGGTGCGCCCTGGAAGCGGTGGTCGACCTGGTGAACACCGCTCCGGAGGGCGGTGAGCCCGACGGCCTCCCGGACACCCCGGCGCTGCGCCGCTTCGTCGAGCGCAATGTGATCAGCGATGTGGAAACGCTCGGCGAGCGGGACCTGGCGGCCGTACGGGCCGTACGCACCCGGTTCGCCGAGGTCTTCGCGGCGGCCGACACCCAGGGTGCGGTGGACCTGCTCAACGCCATGGTCGCCGCGGCGGGCACCACGCCCCGGCTGACCGACCACGACGGCTACGACTGGCATGTCCACTACTTCGCGCCCGGCGCCTCACTGGCCGACCATCTCGCCGCCGACGGCGGTATGGCGCTCGCCTTCCTCGTCGTCGCCGGGGAGCGGGAGCGGCTGCGCCGCTGCGAGGCCCCGGACTGCCGGCATGCCTTCGTCGATCTGTCCCGGAACCGCTCCCGGCGCTACTGCGACAGCCGCACCTGCGGTAACCGGCTGCATGTGGCGGCGTACCGCGCGCGGCGCCGCGAGGCCGGGGAGTGACTCCCTCACCGCCTCTCACCACCGGTTGAGGTCGTAGAGGGCCGTGAACAGCAGCAGGCTGCCGATCACCGCGAGGAACAGCATCAGCGGCGGCTGGGAGAGCGCGAAGAGGCAGCCGCGCGATTCGGCGGGCCTTCCCGCGGGCGGGGCCAGGGACGGGTCGGTGCCCGGGGTGGCGAGGTCGTCGTTCATCTCGCGCAGATGATCGCGCAGACAGCCGGGCCCGCGGGCTCAACACGCCCGTATCGCAGGGGACTTCGTCAAATTCCGTGCTTCTTGAGGATCGCCTCGATGTCCCGGAAGTCCTCGGCTCCCTCACTCGCGCCGGCCTTCGCCCCGGGCCGGTCCTTCGCACCGCCGCGGACCTTCGAGGGACCCGGAGAGACGGCGGGGCGCTGTGCGGCTCCGGCAGCGGCCGGCTCGGTGCGGCGGCCGCGGCGACGGCCGGCGACCCGGGCACCGACGAGCAGCACCACCGCCGTGGCGAGAACGGCGAAGCCGACCCACACCGAAGGCTTGAACACCAGGTCGGCGGCCCAGTCGCCGACCGCGGCGCCCACATCGGCCACCAGATCCGCCAGACCGGCCATGGCCAGGCCGACGGGGATCAGCGCGACGCCCGCGATCCGCGTGGCGCGAAGGTACCGGCGCCGGTACGCGGTGAGGAACGCGATCGCGAGGCCTGCCGCGGACAGCGCCACACATACGGTCGTGGTCAGCATGGTGGGCTCCCACCCACAGTGACGGACATGCCCTCTCCTCCCCGTGGCAGAGCAGTATCCCGCCCCGCTCGCCCACAGGCACCCGGTGCGCCCTGGGCTCGCGGGCGTGTCCCTCCATCCTGCACCGCCAGGCGTGGCACGGGCACGCCCCCGCCCGGACTTCAGGGAGATCTCCGGGGGCGTGCCCCGCCGGGTGCCGGTTCGAGAGCGACGGCTCCGGCTGGGAGACTGTGACCATGAGTCACGCCGACCCCACCCGCCCCGTCCTCGACATCTGGTGCGAGCTGCAGTGCCCCGACTGCCGGACCGCCCTGGAAGATCTCCGTGCCCTGCGCGCCCGTTACGGCGACACGCTGGAACTGCGGCTGCGGCACTTCCCGCTGGAGCGGCACCGGCACGCCTACGCCGCGGCGCAGGCGGCCGAGGAGGCGGCGGAGCAGGGCAAGGCCTGGCCGTACGTGGAGGCGGTGCTGGAGCGTACGGAGGAGCTGGGCCGCAGGGGTGAGCAGCTGCTCGTCGAGGTGGCCGGGGAACTGGGGCTGGACGCCGAGGAGATGGACACCGCGCTCATCGACGGCCGTCACACGCTCATCGTGGACGCCGACCAGGCGGAGGGGCGGGCGATAGGCGTGACGGGCACGCCGACGTATGTGATCGACGGCGAGCGGCTGGACGGCGGGAAGAGCCAGGAGGGGCTGCGCGCACGGATCGAGGCGATCGCCGACCGGCTTCTGGAGCGGCGCGGCTGACCACAGTCGGTCGGAGCAGCGCCTTGCAGGGCGGCGCTCCGGGCCGCGCTCGGACCAGCGCGCCGAACAGCGGCGCTGCCGACCGCGCTCGGAGCAGCGTCTCGAACAGGGGCGTGGTCGTCCGCTGTCGAACAATGCCCGGAACCAGGCTCCGGATGCAAGAGCGGAATACAGCCCCGCGTAGCCGGAGAGCCCGCAGCGTCCTGGACGCCGGCGCGGTCGGCCGCGCTCGGATCAGCGCCCTGTACGGCGGAGCAGCCGGCCGCGCCCGGCCGCCCTGAACAGCGGCGCTTCCGACACGTCTCGGACAGCCGCGCGGCCGGCCGCCGTCAGACCAGCGCCTTGAACAGGTGGTACCGGGTCGGCTCGTACCCCAGCGACTCATACAGCCGGAGTGCCGGGGTGTTGTCCAAGAACACGTTGAGTCCCAGCCTGTCGGCGCCGGCGGTCCGGCACTCGCGCTCGGCCAGCAGCATCAGCGAGCGCCCGTGGCCCCGCCCCCGGTGTTCCTCGGCGACCTCGACATCGAAGACGTAGGCGTCGAGTCCGTCGGGCAGTCCGCCCAGGGAGATCCAGAGGGTGCCGACGTCCCCGCCCCGGTGGGACAGAACGCGCAGGACGGCGCCGGACGTGCGGACTCCGTCCGGCAGTTGCGCCGCGTGGTCGGCCTCGGACTTCGCCCAGGCCTGGTCCTCGGGGACGCCCCGGTCGATCCAGTCCTGCGCGTACGCCTTCTTGCCGGCGGCGAGCCAGGTCGCGAACTCCCGCTCGCTCATCGGACGCGTCGCGCTCTCCCCGGGGAGCGAAGGCGGCTGCTCGGGGACCCGCTTGACCATGTTCCGGTTGCGCTCGGTGTAGCCGAGGGCTTCCACCAGGCGCCGGGCCGCCTCCGCCCCGGCCGGGACGCTCACCTCGATACGGCCGCACCGCCAGCCGCGCAGCACTTCCTCGGCGGCGAGCGCGGCGACCGTCGCGCGGCCCCGCCGGCGGTCCGGCTCGTCGATCCGCAGTGACCGGATACGCCCCACGGCGGGGCCGAACCGTTCGTCCGTACCGAGGTCGATCGTGCCGACGGGGCGGCTGTTGACGCACACCTCGTACGTGCGGGACCGATGTCCGCCCGGACCGTGTTGTTCCGGCCCCGAGGGCCGCAGAGTGGTGGTCACCCGTGGTGTTGTACCGGCTCAGCGGCCCCTCGTCACCCGTTTTTGCCACGCCGGGGCGGGCGGGGCCGGGCGGCGGTGGCTCAGCGCGGGTCGGTATCGGCGGCCGACCGCTCGTCGAAGATCCGCATGGCCTTGGCGGTCACCGGGCCGGGCGCGCCGGGCAGCTCCCGGTCATCCAGCCGGTGCACGGCCTGGACGTCCCGGAGCGACGAGGTCAGAAAGACCTCATCGGCCCGCTCCAGCACGTCCTGGGGCAGGTCGGCCTCCTCCGCGCCGACCCAGTCCACGACGAGGGCCCGGGTGATACCGGCGAGGCAGCCCGCGGAGAGGGGCGGGGTGTACAGCTCACCGTCGAGGACGACGAAGACATTGGCCCCGGTGCCCTCGCACAGCCGGCCGGCCGTGTTGGGGAGCAGCGCCTCGGAGGCGCCGTGCTCCCGGGCGCGGGCGAGTGCCACGACGTTCTCCCCGTACGAGGTCGTCTTGAGCCCGGCGAGCGCACCCCGCTCGTTGCGGGTCCAGGGCACGGTCACGACCGCGGTGGTGTCCGGCCGGCGGTGCGTCTCGCCGAGCGCGACGACCAGCGTGGGTTTCGCGGTCCCGCGGTCCGAGCCGAGCGGGGACAGCCCGCCGGTATAGGTGATCCGCAGCCGGCCGAACGGCATCGGGTTGGCCGCCAGCACCTCCTCGCAGGCCCGGCGCACATCGTCGTGGTCGGGCTCGGGCAGGCCGAGGCCGCGCGCGGAGCGGGCCAGCCGGTGCACATGCCGGGTGAGCGCGAAGGCCCGCCCGTCGACCGCCTTGATCGTTTCGAAGACGCCGTCACCCACGGTCAGCCCGTGATCGAATACGGAGACCCTCGCCTCGCCGGCGTCCTGCAACACCCCATCGAGCCAGATCTTCACCGTACGACTCCTCCAGTTTCCCGGTATGCCCCCGACGCTACCGCGAGCAGCCGGGAAGCCTTCAGCTGCGTCTCCTCCCATTCGCGCTCCGGGTCGGAGCCCCAGGTGATCCCCGCTCCCGTACCGAAGCGCAGCACCGGCCCGCCGGCCGCCGCCCGGTCGATCCAGAACGTACGGATGCCCACCGCCAGCTCGCCGGTCCCGCGGTCCGCGTCGACCCAGCCGATGCCGCCGCAGTACGGACCGCGGGGCGCGCTCTCCAGGGCATCGATGATCCGCAGCGCGCTGGACTTGGGAGCGCCTGTCACCGAGCCGGGAGGGAACGTTCCGGCAAGCAGCTCGGGCCAGCCCGCGCCCTCGGCGAGCTCCCCGCGGACGGTGGAGACCAGATGCACCAGGCCGGGGTGCTCCTCGACCGCGCACAGTGCCGGGACGGTCACGGTGCCGGTCGCGCAGACGCGGCCCAGATCGTTGCGGACGAGGTCCACGATCATCACGTTCTCGGCGCGGTCCTTCTCCAGGAGGTCCGCGGCGGTCCGTCCGGTGCCCTTGATCGGTCCGGACTCGACGACCGGGCCGTGGCGGCGCAGGAAGAGCTCGGGTGAGGCGGTCGCGATCTCCACTCCGTGGGCAGGGAGGCGGACCGTACCGGCGTAGGGGGCCGGATTGGCGCCGGCCAGCAGTGCGGTCAGCGCGTCGGCATCGACGCGGTCCGGATCGGGCAGCGGTGCGGACAGCACGCGGCAGAGGTTCGCCTGATAGACCTCGCCCGCGGCGATGTGCTCGCGTATACGCCGTACACCGGCCGTGTACGCGGTGTGGTCGAGGGAGGACGTCCAGTCCCCCGCCCCCGGTCCGTACCATGCCCCGGGCACGGCGGCGGGTACGGGCTCGTGCCGTACGTCCCCGAAGCGGGCGCAGACCAGCCGGCCCTCGAAGTCGGCGACCACCGCCCAGAAGCCGCTGGAGTCCAGGGCCGCGGGGTCGCTGGTGACGTCGCGCAGATCAGCGGCGACGAGACTGCCGAAGCGGGCCAGTGGGGCGAGGTCGTACACGGCTGCGAGTCTATGGCGGGTGCCCTCCCGGGCGGTCCGGGCGGTGTCGCACCGCAGCACGCTGGGCAAACGGAATTTGAGCTGGCTCAGGAATCCGCTAGAGTTCAACACGTCGCCGGGACGCGGAAGCGCACCGGGGACGGGGGCACCTCTCGGACCTGGTCCGGGGGAGGCACTGCGGACGTGGCTCAGTTGGTAGAGCATCACCTTGCCAAGGTGAGGGTCGCGAGTTCGAATCTCGTCGTCCGCTCGATGGGGGCTCCGGCCCCCGCACTGGTGGAGTGGCCGAGAGGCGAGGCAACGGCCTGCAAAGCCGTCTACACGGGTTCAAATCCCGTCTCCACCTCGGACGATTAGCTCAGCGGGAGAGCGCTTCCCTGACACGGAAGAGGTCACTGGTTCAATCCCAGTATCGTCCACTGGGCCCGTCGGGGCCCCTGCACGATCTGCGGCATCTTCGGGTGCCGCACCCCACCCGCGCGATTAGCTCAGCGGGAGAGCGCTTCCCTGACACGGAAGAGGTCACTGGTTCAATCCCAGTATCGCGCACGCAGCACCGCACCACCGAGGACGATTAGCTCAGCGGGAGAGCGCTTCCCTGACACGGAAGAGGTCACTGGTTCAATCCCAGTATCGTCCACGCACAGAGGCCGAGGGCCGGAGCTTCCGCTCCGGCCCTCCGCTGTTTCCCCGGCTCAGCTCTCACGGGTCTCACGGGCCCAGCGCTCCGGGCTCTCTGCTGAGCTCCCGGGGGCGGCTCGGGGCTCAGGAGGAGAAGAGCATCCGGCCGAAGCTCTTGTGGCGGTGGTGACCGTGGTGGCCGTGCTGGCCGTGCTGCTGAGCCCCCCAGGCGGGAGCGGCCGGGTACGCCTGCGGGGCCGCGGGAGGCGGCGGGGCCTGCTGCACCCACTGCGACTCGAGGCGGGTCAGCGACTCCAGCTCCCCGTAGTCCAGGAATATCCCCCGGCAACCGCTGCACTGCTCGATCTGGACGCCGTTGCGGTGGTACGTGTGCATCGGCGCATGGCACTTGGGACACTGCATGGTCGGTTCAGCTCCTCGCCAGTTCATCGGAATCGCCCGGGAAGTACTGCCCGGCGACGACGAGTTCACCCTACGGCGTACGGTCCGGCGCCACGTCGGAAGGCAGCCGGACGATCCGTGCGCAGGCATCGGTGAGTGCCTCCTCCACCTCATCGGGGGCGCGGCGCTCGGCGGCGGCCCGGACGAGTGCCAGCGCTGCCGACTGGACCGTCAGCGCACGGGCGGGGATGTCCAGTTCCGGCCATGGGTCGCCATCGGGACGGACGGCTCGGCCTCCGTACGCGCGGTAGGCGGTGAGGAAGCGCTGCCATACGTCCGGGGCGAGCAGGCCGGCGGCGTACCAGGCCGCCGGGCGGGCGAGATCCCAGGCCGGGTCTCCGAGACCGAGGTCGTCGACATCGATCAGCAGCCACGGGCCGCCGGGAACCGGATACCTGACGAGCTGCCCCAGGTGCAGATCGCCGTGGCAGAGCGTGTCGGCGCGCGGCGGGGCGGCTTCGCCCCGCGCCCAGGGCGGTAGCCCGGAGCAGGCCCGCAGCACCGTTTCCCCGGCGGGCGTGGGCGCGACGGCCCGCAGCCGGGCGGCGGCCCGGGCGACCTTGGCGGGGCCGCGCATGGACGGCAGCGGGCCCGGCAGCCCGGCCGTCGGTACGGAGTGCAGCCGGGCCAGCAGGGCTGCTGTCTCCTCCCAGGGAGCGGCGTCCGGTTCGTCCGGTGCCACGGGCAGGCCCAGAGGCCACAGGCTGGCCGGACGGCCCTCGGCGTCGAGCAGCCTGCCCTCGTACAGGGGCGGCAGCAGGATGCCGCCGAGGCGGGGGTGCGCGGCCGTACGGAGTCGGGTGACGAGGGCTGATGTGTCGCTGTCGGGCGCGTGTGCCTTGGACACGACAGGTCCCACGCGCACGACGGTGCCGTCGGAACGGTCCGCCAGCACGACCGCCGGCCCGTCGCCCCCCATGTCACGGCCGAGCGCCGTCAACCGGTAGGTCAACGACGTGCCCATGGCGTCCCCCTGCGTGCGTGCGTAGTAATGGCGGTGCTCGGTCCGGGCCTGCGGGGGCACCGCCCTGTGTGGTGGAAGCCCTGAGTGGTCCAAGCCCCGCGTCCTGAAACCCTGTGTGCGTGCGCGTTCCACGGCGTCCTCGGTCCCGCAGCGTACGGCGCACGTGGTCGGGCGCCCGCATCGTACGACGGCGCCGTACGGCCCCCGCTGTACGCCCGCGTCTACGGCCCGCGGCGTCCCATACATGCCGTACCGCCCGAGTCATACGGCCCGTGGCGCACCGCTCGCACCTACGTCCGCGTCATGCAGCCCGCGTCGCACCGCCCATACCTACCTCCGCGTCAAGAGGTCCGCGTTGCACCGCCCATACCTGCACCCGCGTCATGAAGCCCGCGTAGTACGGACCATGCCTACGCCCGTCTCATGAGGGGCGTCGTTCCCGCCCCTCCCGTACTGCCCATGCTGTACGCCCGGGTCATACCGCCTACGACGTACCGCCCCTGTCCTGCGGCCTCGTGCGCACCGCCCACGGCGTACGGCCCCGGACGGCGCGACGCCCGGACAGCTCCCCAGCTGTCCGGGCGATCGTGCCGTCCGCCGCACCCCCGTCCCCACGGGGCTATGACCGGAGGCCTCCCGGGCCGCTCTCCCGGGCCTGGAGTGCCGTTCAGCGCCCCAGGATTCCGGCCACGGACGACGCTTGGACGACGACGGCCTCCCAGCCGCCGAACGCGACCACGAGCAGCGCCGCGAGCGGCAGCACCATCGCGGCTGCCACCAGCGGGTGACGCCTGCCGGACCGGCGGACGCCGAACGCGGCGAGTGCCTTGTGCCCCTGCGACCCCGTGGCCGCTCGTCCTGCCGCGTACACCATGGCCCCGCTCCCGTCGTGTCGGGGCGGCGGGCGTCTGACCTCGGGGGACGAGTGCGGCGCCCGCCGCTTGAGTTCAACACTAGGGACGCGCCGGGACAGCGGCGTCATGCCGCGTATCGATTGCCTGGCCTCCCGGAGGATGACAGACCTCCCGTGGACGTACTCCCCAGGGTGGAGATCCACCCCTACTCCACGACCGTCTCCTCCACGGGGCGCTCGCCCGCGTCGGTCCTGGGCACCGGCTGTTCCACCAGTGCCAGCACGCGGTTGGCCATGAAGCGCGCGGTGCGCACCACCGAGCCGTTCCTGGTGACTTCGCTCACTTCCACCACTCCCCTGCGCACAGCCGTCTCCACCCTGCGGCCCGCCCGCGCGGCCACAACTTCATACGTACGAGTCGTGTCCCCGGCGTCCACGACTATCTCCACCCGGTCACCCTTCACCGACTCAATCCCCCTTCTGCGACGGATCGTTGAGATCTCGCACGGCCACGGGAGCTGTCGAAATGCCTGCCCCGGGCCACTTTTCAAGGATCCCACCCGGCACTGACAATCCGTCTGCCGACGCATGCGCGGCCTATGAGCACACCGGGCCGTCAATCCGTAAGCTGTGCCACGTCAGACGGACGGGCAGCGGAGTGGGGCCTCCCCACGGAGGTAGGGGACGGACATGGCGATGATGCGGCTCCGGCGCGAGGACCCGCGTGTCGTCGGCTCGTTCCGGCTCCACAGGCGGCTGGGCGCCGGCGGGATGGGCGTGGTGTACCTCGGCTCGGACCGGCGCGGGCAGCGGGTGGCGCTGAAGGTGATCCGGCCGGACCTGGCGGAGGATCAGGAGTTCCGGTCGCGCTTCGCGCGCGAGGTCTCCGCGGCCCGGCGTATCCGCGGCGGCTGCACGGCCCGGCTCGTCGCCGCCGACCTGGACGCGGACCGGCCGTGGTTCGCCACCCAGTACGTGCCGGGGCCCTCGCTGCACGACAAGGTGGGCGAGGACGGCCCGCTCTCCGCGGCACGCACGGCGTCGATCGGCGCCGCCCTCTCCGAGGGCCTGGTGGCCGTACATGAAGCAGGAGTTGTGCATCGCGACCTCAAACCGTCCAACATCCTGCTCTCCCCCAAGGGCCCCCGGATCATCGACTTCGGTATCGCCTGGGCGACCGGTGCCAGCACACTGACCCATGTCGGCACGGCCGTCGGGTCGCCGGGCTTCCTCGCACCGGAGCAGGTGCGCGGCGCGGCCGTGACTCCGGCCACCGACGTGTTCGCGCTCGGTGCGACCCTCGCCTACTGCGCCACCGCGGACTCCCCGTTCGGGCAGGGGAGTTCGGAGGTCATGCTCTACCGCGTGGTGCATGAGGAACCCCATCTGTACGGTGTGCCCGACGCGCTGGCCCCGCTGATCCAGGCCTGTCTCGCCAAGCACCCGGAGGAGCGGCCGAGCACCCTGCAGCTGTCGATGCGGCTCAAGGAGATCGCAGCCCGCGAGGCACACGGCCGGGAACCGGCCCGGCCGGCCGGCGGATTCGCCGAGGAGTACGATCGGCAGCGCACCGAGCGGCGCCCGTCGGCCACGCCCGCGCACCGCACCCAGTCGCCTCGTGCCTCCATGCCCCGTACGGGACCGCGTTCAGGGGTGCGTCCCGGCCAGCGCACGCCCACCACCCGCAACGGCACGCGCCCGAACGGCCGTACGCCCGCACGCCCCACCGCGGGCGGACGCCGCCCCGGTCCCGACCGTCGCTTGCTGCGCCAGCGGCTGATCGTGTTCGTCACGGTCACCCTGCTCGTGGCGCTGGGCATCGCTGCGGCCCAGGGATGCCAGGGTCCGGCCCGCAGCCTCGGTCTGCCGGAACGGCCCGCTCACGCCGCGCCCCACTGAGGAAACCCGGTCAGGCTCCATTGACGAGGCCCTGCTCAGCAGCGGCCGGTCTCACAGGCCGTTCGCAGCCTCGCCTACTTCGTCACCGCCATGGAGGACCCGGCGTGGGCCGGCCCGCATCCGACCCGTAAGGGGAAGGTGTTGCCTGCACGGCACAACATCGACCACGAGCGCGAGCTCTGGGACACCTATGCCGAGGGCACCAAGGACATGGCCCGAGGTGTGGGAGGAGCACCTCCTCCGGGCCGGGTTCGCCACCGCCGAGGCGAGCGTCCTCAACGCTCCCGAGGACGGCCACATCGGCACGCTGATCGTGCGCGCCGTAGTGGACTGACGAGAGCATACGCCCCGATCTGGCCCCGGTCCGCCGGGTCGGGGCGATGCTTGAGGCGGCGTCAGCGGAACAGATGGCGGGGCGCCCCGCCGAGGCCGACGACAGCCCTGCAGGCACAGCCCCGGACCAGCGGAACGTCAGAGGCGGGTGGCGTAGAAGGCCACTGCGGAGGCTGCCGCGACGTTCAGGGAGTCGACTCCCCCTCCCATCGGGATGCGCACCCATTCGTCCGCCCCACGGAGGGCTTCGGTGGTCAGCCCGTCGCCTTCGGTGCCGAACATCAGGGCGAGCCTTTCGCACCGACGCGCCGCGAGCTCGTCAAGGGTGATCGCGTTGTCGCTCAGGCAGAACGCGGCCGTCACATACCCCTGGTCGCGCAGGAACTCGATGCTCTGGGGCCAGGGATCGATGCGGGTCCACGGGACCTGGAAGACCGCGCCCATGGAGACCTTGACCGCTCGCCGGTACAAGGGGTCGGCGCAGCGCGGGGTGAGGAGGACGGCATCGACGTCGAGCGCGGCCGCCGATCTGAAGGCCGCCCCGAGATTGGCGTGATCGACGATGTCCTCGAAGATCGCGACCCGTCTGCTGGAGCTGTGCTGCGCACCGTCGCGGAAGGTCCCGGCCAGCAGCTCACCGGCCGCCGGCAGCGGTTTGCGCTGCATGGAGGCCAGCGCGCCGCGGTGCACGTGATAGCCCGTGACCTGCTCCGCGAGGTCCGGGGTCACGGCGTAGACCGGCGCCGGAACCTCGTCGATCACATCCCGCATCACATCGACCCACTTGGCCGACAGCAGCATCGACCGCATCTCGTACCCGGCGTGCCTCGCCCGCCGGATCACCTTCTCGCCCTCCGCGATGAAGAGGCCCTCCGCGGGCTCCCGCTTGCGGCGGAGCTCGACGTCCGTCAGGCCCGTGTAGTCGCGCAGTCGCGGGTCGGCGGGATCATCGACCGTGATGAGATCAGCCACAGGGTGATACTGCCTTGTCCTGGATACGGTGCCAACGGTGGGACGTCAGCCGCGGCCCACCGCGACGACCTCGCCGATGACGACGACGGCCGGCGGCCGTACGCCCTCGGTGCGCACCGTCTCCGCGACGTCGGCCAGCGTGGCGTCCACCCGCCGCTGGGCGGCCGTGGTGCCTTCCTGGACCACCGCGACCGGCGTATCGGCCGCCCGGCCGTGCTCGATCAGCGTCTCGGCGATGGCCCCGATCCGCTCGACCGCCATCAGCAGCACCAGCGTGCCGCGCAGCTGGGCGAGCGCCCGCCAGTCGACGAGCGACCGCGGATCGTCCGGCGCGACATGACCGCTCACCACGGTGAACTCATGGGCCACCCCGCGGTGGGTGACCGGAATTCCCGCCGCTCCGGGGACGCTGATCGAACTGGAGATGCCGGGCACGACCGTATACGGAATTCCGGCCTCCGCCAGTGCCTCGGCCTCCTCCATGCCACGGCCGAAGACGAAGGGGTCACCGCCCTTGAGCCGGACGACCGCCTTCCCTGCCTTCGCGTGCTCGATGAGCGCGTTGTTGATGGCCTCCTGTGCCATGAACCGGCCGTACGGGATCTTGGCGGCGTCGATCACCACGACGTGCGGCGGGAGTTCGTCGAGCAGATCGCGCGGGCCCAGCCGGTCGGCGATCACCACATCGGCCTCCGCCAGCAGCCGCCGCCCGCGGACGGTGATCAGATCGGGGTCGCCGGGGCCGCCGCCGACCAGGGCGACGCCGGGCGTACGGGCCCGGTGCCGGGGCGCGGCGAGGGTGCCGTCGTGCAGGCCCTCCACCACGGCGTCCCGCACATCGGCCGACCGCCGCGGGTCACGGCCGGTGAGGACCGCGACGGTCACACCTTCGCTACGGCCGGTGGCCGGCGTCCAGGCGGTGGCGGCCTCCGCGTCATCGCTGCGGACGCACCAGACCCGGCGTGTCTCCGCCTCGGCCGAGGCGGCCGCGTTCGCTTCCGGATCATTGGTGGTGATCACCACGTACCAGGCGTCCGCCAGGTCGCCTTCGCGGTACGGCCGCCGCTCCCAGCGCAACTCGCCCGCCTCGGCCATCGCCTCGACCGAAGGGGTCGCGGAGGGTGCGATGAGCAGGACGTCGGCCCCTGCGGCGAGCAGCCCGGGCAGCCGCCGCTGTGCGACCTGCCCGGCGCCGAGCACCACAACGCGGCGTCCGGCGAGACGCAGTCCGACGGGGTAGGCAGGGGCGTTGTCGGTCATGACGGTGCGGCTCCTCATCCTGGAGAGGGGAATCCGGGCCGCTGCGGCACTGAAGCGGCGGAATGGGGCGGGCGTCGGCCCTGCTGCGGCCACCCTACGGGGCGGTGCGGCCTCCGGCCCAGCAGATCATCGCAGGCCGGAGCCCTGCGCCACCCTTCGGGGCCCGCTCCGGGCGCCGTGGCGCCGCCCGGGCGGAAGCTCCGCGGTGACCGCGGCGCGCCCGGGCGGGAGCCGGTGCGGCGTCGGCCAGGTCTGCCCGGTGGCGAGGTGACCTGGTGCGGTCAACGGCTCTGGTGCGGTCAGCGGCCAGGTGGCGCCGGATCGGCCTCGTCGTCAGGCCTTCTCCGTAACGCCTGCCGAGTCGAACGTCGCCACCTCGTGCATGGCCCGCGCCGCGCTCTGTACCAGCGGAAGTGCCAGCAGCGCGCCGGTGCCCTCGCCCAGCCGCAGGTCCAGATCGACCAGCGGACGCAGCCCGAGCTTCGTCAGAGCCGCGACATGGCCCGGCTCGGCGCTCCGGTGGCCCGCGATGCACGCGGCCAGGGCCTCCGGGGCGATGGCCCGTGCCACCAGGGCTGCCGCGCCCGCGCTGACCCCGTCCAGGATCACCGGTGTACGCAGTGAGGCCCCGCCGAGAAGCAGCCCGACGATCGCCGCGTGCTCCAGTCCGCCGACCGCGGCGAGTACACCGATCGGGTCGGCGGGATCCGGCCGGTGCAGGCTCAGGGCGCGCCGTACGACGTCGACCTTCCGCGCGTGCGTCTCGTCGTTGATGCCCGTGCCGCGTCCGGTGACCTCGCTGGGGTCCACTCCGGTGTAGACGGAGATCAGGGCGGCGGACACGGTGGTGTTCGCAATGCCCATCTCCCCGGTGAGCAGCGCCTTGTTGCCTGCCGCGACGAGATCCCGGGCCGTCTCGATACCCACCTCGATCGCGCGCAGTACATCCTCGCGGGACAGCGCGGGCCCGGCCGTGAAGTCGTCCGTACCGGCCCGTACCTTCCGGGGGAGCAGCCCGGGAGTGCTCGGCAGGTCGCCGGCGATGCCGACGTCCACCACACACACCTCGGCACCGACCTGGTTGGCGAAGGCGTTGCACACCGCCCCGCCGCCCAGGAAGTTGGCGACCATCTGTGCGGTCACCTCCTGGGGCCACGGGGTCACGCCCTGGGCGTGGACGCCGTGGTCGCCCGCGAAGATCGCCACAGCCGCGGGCTCCGGGATGGGCGGCGGGCACTTCCGGGACAGGCCGCTCAGCTGGGCGGAAATGATCTCGAGCATGCCGAGCGCGCCGGCGGGTTTGGTCATCCGCTTCTGACGCTCCCACGCCTCGCCCAGGGCCTTGGCGTCCAGGGGCCGGATGCCCTGCAGCGTTTCGGCGAGCAGGTCGTGCGGCTCCGCGCCGGGCAGGGCCCGTCGGCCGTAGGTCTCCTCGTGGACGACCCACGACAGGGGGCGGCGCTTGGACCAGCCCGCCTGGAGCAGCTCGGGCTCGTCCGGGAACTCGTCGACGTAACCGACGCAGAGGTAGGCGACGACCTCGAGGTGTTCCGGCAGGCCGAGGGCGCGGACCATCTCCCGCTCGTCGAAGAAGCTGACCCAGCCGACGCCCAGGCCCTCGGCCCGGGCCGCGAGCCAGAGGTTCTCCACGGCGAGCGCGGAGGAGTACGGCGCCATCTGGGGCTGGGTGTGGCGTCCGAGGGTGTGGCGGCCGCCGCGCGTGGGGTCCGCGGTGACGACGATGTTCACCGGGGTGTCGAGGATCGCCTCGATCTTGAGTTCCTTGAACTGCTTGGCCCGGCCCTTGGGGAGGGATTTGGCGTAGGCCTCGCGCTGGCGGGTGGCCAGTTCATGCATGGTCCGCCGGGTCTCGGCGGAGCGGATGACGACGAAGTCCCAGGGCTGGGAGTGGCCGACGCTGGGCGCTGTGTGGGCGGCCGCGAGGACGCGCAGCAGGACGTCGTGGGGGACGGGGTCGGTGCGGAAGCCGTTGCGGATGTCACGGCGCTCGCGCATGACGCGGAGCACGGCTTCGCGCTCGGCGTCGCCGTATCCGGCCGCGGCGGCGGAGCCCTCCTGGGCGTCCGCCGGTGTCCCGGCGTCTGCGTCCGCATCCGCGCTCGCGTCTGCGTCCTCATCCGCATCGGTAGGTGCTTCGGCCGCTGCCTCGTCGGCGACGAGGACGGGGGCGGGCGCGTCCTCCACCGGAGCAGCCTGCTCGCCCTGCTCCGCTGCGGCCTCGCCCTCGGCAGGCTCCGGTACGGGCTCGGGCTCCGGCCGGCCGGCGGCTGCGGTCCGGGATCCGACGAGTGCATCGGCCAGCACGGGGCCACCGCCGGGCACGGCCGCCCGGCCGGGCTCGTCCTGCGCCGCGGGACCGGCGGAGAGTTCGGGCTCGGCGGGGGTATCCGCAACGGTCGTCCCGCTGTCAGCAGAAGCTGCGGCCTCCGGCTCGGCCGGGCCCTCGGCGGACTGCTCGGCGGCAGTCGGCGCCTCGGCCGCGGCCGCCCTTTCGCCGGTGGGAGCCTCTTCGCCGGTGGGCGCTTCCGCCCCGGCGGGCGCGGGCTCCGGCTGCCGGCCCGTGTCGGCCGGGAGTTCCTGGGGGTCCGGGGTCTCCGGCGCTGTCTCTCCCGGCACCTGCTCGGCCGTGGCCGGAGCGGCGGCGGCGTGCGGCGCGGTACCGGCGGCCGTAGCCCCTGGGGCCTCTGCGGAGACGTCCTGAACGGGAGCTTCCTGGGACGGTGTCGCGGAGTGAGGATCGGCCGCGGTGACGGGCACGGCCGAGCCGGGCCCCTGAGAACCCGGCTCCGGAGCAGCCTGCACCGGGACGCCCTGCCCCTGAGAATCCGGCTCCTGAGAGCCCGGGTCCTGGGATCCGGTCTCCTGAACCTGCGGCTCCTGAGCCCCCTGTGCCCGGGGCCCGTGCTCCGGAGAGCTCTCTCCCCCCGCCGCGACCGGCTTCTCAGCCGACGGCGACGCGGACGACGCCGGTGCGGACTCGGTCACCGCCGGATTCTCGGGCTCCCGCGCGACCTCCGGAACCACCGGATCCGGTACGGCCGCGTCCACCGCCTGGGCCGCGCCGGCCTGTTCCGGCGCGGGCTCGGAGATCGTCTCGGGCCCGGCCGCCGGTACACCGTGCTGCGCCATGCCGGGCTCGGGAGCGGACGGAGGAACCGGAGCGGAGGGCTCCGGGGCGGGCCCGGGGGCCGCCCCGGCCGATGGCCCATGGCCGGTCACCTCGGCCGGGCCGTCCTCGGCAGCCGTGGAGGGCGGTGCGGGGCTGACCGGCGGCCCGGCCGGCTGGGGAGCCTGCGGCGAGGTGTCCACTGGCTGAGCATCAACGGGCGGGGCGTCCCAGGCAACCCCTTGCGCCGGAATCTCACCGAGCTGCGGGCCGGGCAGCGACGCCGCAGGCTGCTCTCCGTACAGCGGTACGGAAGGGATGTCCTCCCGCGGCACGTCCAGATACTCGGGCCCGACGGTCGGTGGGCCCGACGGACGGGTGGATGTGGACGGCGCGCCCGCCGGACCCCGGTCGGCGAGGGAACGGACGACTCCGCAGGTGTTGTCGGGCACTTGCGGCCAGAGGTGGAGCGGACGCCGAGCGGGTCCGGCGGAGGAGGGGGTACCGCCGCCCGACGGCCGGCGTGGGTCGGGCTGCCCCGCGGCCGGCTGCGGAATCCGTACGGCGCCGTAGTCGACGGAGCCGGTGTCGCGGCCTCCGGTCTCATGGGCCCCGGCCTGATGTATAGCGGGGTCGTACCCCCCGGAGTCGCGCTGTGCCTGCGGCGGCACATAGGGCTGCGCGGACGGCGGGTGCTGCGCCGGAACAGCGTGCTCGCCGTATCCGGAATGCCCGGTGTACACCGAGTGGTCCGCCTGCACCGCGTGCTCGGACTGCACCGTGTACGGGGAGTGCACCGACTGCTGGGCGTGCGGGGACTGCTCCGGCTGCACGGGGTGCTGTGCGTGCGCGGACGGCTGGTCGCTCCACGCTCCCTGCGCTCCGGGCATCAGCAGCAGATCGTCGTCCTCGCCGCCGCTCTCGCCCGGGCCGTGGTAGGCGTACGCGTCGGGGCCCGGCATCGGGCCCGGCTGCTCCGACGGGCCGGCGCCTGCGGGGGTGGATGAAGCCGCGTACTGCGGCGTCTCCTGCTGTCCGCCTGCGTTCTCCGGCAGTCCCTCGCCCGGGACCTGGCCGGTGTCAGTCATGCGTACCCCTCGCCCATCGGTAAGTGCTCCTTCCAACCGCTCGTCCGGCGCGCCCGACCGCGGCGCAGCGGCCGCCCCGTAAGGAACAACGAGCGTATGCGCCGGGCGGCACGTGGCGCGTCCCCCGATCGTCGTATGCACTCACCTCAAACCGGGGGTGCTGACCGGACATTGGCGAACGAAGCGCCGAACGCCGTGCGGCAGTACAACGGTCCGCCAGCCTACCTGCCGACGGTTGCCCCACAGGTCAGGGGGCGGATTTCCGAGGGACCGTCTCAAGGCCTGGGCAGGCGGTGGCCGCACAGCAGAAAAGCGACGGTGCGCTCATGTTCGGCCCATCCGGACGACACCGACGTGTCCAACTCCACAGACTGGATGAGCGCGCACTCCACGGCGTAGCCGCCGTCGGCGAGAGCCCGTCCGATGGCCTCCGCCGCGTCGCGGGTCGGGGCATGGGCGACGATCCGCTCCGGCCGGCGAGCCGCGCAGGCCGCGACGACCGGGGCTCCGCCGCCGCCGACCCGGACCACGTCCGGTTCGGGCAGGTCTTCGAGGATCTGTGGTGCTGTGCCGTGCACCAGCTGGAGTTGGACGCCGAAGCGGCGGGCGACCGCGGCGGTTCGTCCGCAGGCGTCGGCGTCGCGGTCCACGGCGATGACGGCCGCGCCGAAACGTGCGGCCTCGACGGCGGCCGCGCCGCTGCCCGTACCGATGTCCCAGACCAGGTCGCCGACATGCGGTCCGAGCCGGGCCAGTTGGGCGGCCCGTAGTTGCGGCGACTCCCCCTCGCCGAGCTCGGGCGTGCCGTAGTCGTACGAGGGGAGCGCCCAGCCGCGGACCGCGGGCGGTTGCGCCGGGTCCCGCCCCGCGATCCAGCCGCCGCCCTGGCCTGCGGCGCCCGGTGCGGACTGGGTCTGGGAACCGCCGATGGAGATGACGACGTTGGGGTCGCGCCAGGTGTGGTCGGCGACCTTGTCGGAGGTGAGGACGGTCACCTGTTCGCGGGCCGTGCCGAGTTCCTCGCAGATGACGAAGGTGCGGTGCACCGGCCCCAGGAGCAGGGCGAGTTCGGCGGGACCGGCGCCGGGTGAGGTGAGCACGGCGACCTTGCTGTGGGCGCGGCAGACGTTGACGGCTCGGCGGAGGTCCCGGCTGTGTGCGACGACGACCTGGGCGTCGTCCCAGGGCATACCGGCCCGGGCGAAGGCGGCGGCGACGGAGGAGACCGCGGGGACGACCTCGACCTCCAGGCCGTACTCGGGGGCGCGCAGGGTCCGTACGACGCCGAAGAAGCCGGGGTCGCCGTCGGCGAGCACGACGGCGCTGCCGCGGTGCGCGGCGATACGGCGGGCGGCGAGATCCACGCTGCCGAGCCTGATGCGCTCCGCGGCGGGCGGAACCTCGTGCAGCGCCAGATGGTGGGCGGCTCCGGCCACCAGCGTGGCCGCGCCGAGCGCGGAGCGGGCCGCGGCGGTCAGCGGCGAGCCGTCCCACCCGATCACCGTGACCCGGTCGGCCATCTCGTCAGTCTCCTGGGCAAGTCGCAGGTCGGGCGTCCGCGGGTGCGCGGGCGGGATGACATGGGGGGATTCGGGGGTTCGCCCCGGAGGAGCACAGTACCCCGGCAGGTCCGGACCCCTTCGCTGCGGGTGGCCGCCCTGCTCGCCGGGTCCGGCGCTCCGGGTCCGGCCCTCGGAGACCGCCGGGACAGGAGCCGGGCCGGTCGGGGAAGCGTGCCGGCCCGGCCGTCCGGGGGTGCGTCCCGGGCGTGGGGGACGTCAGTTCCACTCGGGGTACGCGGCGAAGCCGTCCGCGCGCTGTGCCGCGAGGTCTTCCAGGTCCTCCGGCAGGAGGCTCCACACGATCAGATCGGTGCGGATGTCGGTCCAGCCGCCCTCCGCGCCGTTCTCGACACGGCTGCGGCATATTCCCGCATTGCGCAGCACGCCCTCGCTGATACAGCCGATCTTCTGCGCGACCTGCTGGGATGCGGTGTTGTCGGCCGCGGTCCGCAGCTCCAGGCGCTCGAACTTCTGGTGCCCGAACAGCCATTGCGCGACGGCGTGCACCGACTCGGACGCATATCCCTCGCCCCGCGCCCAGGGAGCGACGATATAGCCGACCTCGGTGGACAGACAGCGCCAGTCGGTGTTCTGCAGATGCACGGTGCCGACGAGACGCTGGGTGAGGAGCTCGGTGACGGCGAAGGTGATGCCACGGCCCTCGGCGCGCTGGGCGGGCGCCTGCCGCGTGGCCCACTCCCGGGCGTCGTCGACGGTGTACGGCTGGGGCACGGCGGTCCAGGCGGTCACGAGTTCGTCGTTCATCATGTCCGCGAGCGCCGGTACGTCTCCTGCCTCGAACGGGCGCAGCACCAGCCGGTCCGTGCTGATGGTGATGTCCGGGAAGGTGGATGTCATGCGCTGCTCCGTAACCAGGGCCTGCAAGAGAGCCCAGCATGCAGCATCGGTCTGCGAAAACGCAGCCTGGGTCGCGCACCGGCCGCTGCTGACGGCGCCCTCCGGCCCGTCCTCAGGACCAGGCCGGGGACGGGCCGGGGACGGGCCGGGGACGGGCCGCGGACGGGCCGCGGACGGGCCGGGGACGGGCTCGGAGCGGGTGGAGGCACGCCCCCGGCTCCGCGCGCCCCGGCCGCGGTTGTGCGGAGCCGATTCCGGGCGGTGCCGAGTGCCAAGGCAGGGACGGCCCGCCGGTACGGCAGTCCTGTGGAGGGCCGGGCTTCTTCAGCGCCGGATCAGCCGGCTCAGAAGGACGCGGTGACCGAGCCCTCGTACGTGTCCTCGATGAACTTCTTCACCTCGGGCGTGGTGAGGAGCTTGGCGAGCTTCTTCACTCGCGGGTCGTCCTCGTTCCCCTTCTTCACGGCCAGGAAGTTGCCGTACGGGTTGTTCTTCGGCGACTCCAGGACGAGGGCGTCCTTGGCCGGCTTCAGATCGGCGTCGATGGCGTAGTTGCCGTTGATCACCGCGGCGTCGACATCGTCCAGGGAGCGCGGCAGCTGCGCGGCCTCGAGCTCCTTGAACTTCAGCTTCTTGGGGTTCTTCGCTATGTCCTTCGGGGTGGCCTCGTTGCCGACGCCGTCCTTGAGGGTGATCACGCCGCCCGCGTCCAGGAGCTTCAGTGCGCGGGCCTCGTTGACCGTGTCGTTGGGGATGGCCACCGTCGCGCCGCTCCCCAGGCCGCCGGCCGACTTGACCTTGTGCGAGTACAGGCCGAGGGGCTCGAGGTGCACGGTGACGACGGGCACGATGTGGGTGCCCTTCTTCTTGTTGAAGTCGTCGAGGTACGGCTTGTTCTGGAAGTAGTTGGCGTCCACCGAGCCGTCCTCGGTTGCGGTGTTCGGCGTGACGTAGTCGGTGAACACCTTGACGTCCAGCTCGAGGTTCTCCTTCTTCGCCAGGTGGTCCTTCACATAGTTCAGGATCTCGGCGTGCGGAACCTGGCTCGCGGCGACCGTGAGCGGGGCGTTGGCGTCGGCCTTCGTGGAACCGGATTCGGATCCGCAGGCGGAGAGTCCCAGGGTGAGGGCTCCCGCGGCGAGGACCGACGTGGTGATCTTGGCAGTGTTACGCACGAAAAGTGCCTTTCTCCATGGGTGATACGCCCTGCCGGGGGTGGGGCAGGGACCGGTGGTCAGGAGACCTTGGTGGGTTCGGCGGCAGGAGCCGGGGTGCGCAGCAGCCGCAGCCGGGGTGCCGACGAGGAGGAGCGGCCGCGCTTGGACAGGCCGCGTGCGGTCAGGTCGCCGATCAGCTGGACGGCGGTCACGAGCACGGTCAGCACGCCGACGGTGATGAGCATGAGGTCGGTCTCGAAGCGCTGGTAGCCGTAGCGGATGGCCAGGTCCCCGAGGCCGCCGGCGCCGACGGCGCCGGCCATCGCGGAGTAGCCGATCAGCGCGATGACGGTGGTGGTCAGCCCGGAGACGACCGAGGGCAGGGCCTCGGGCAGCAGCGCCTTGCGTACGACGGTCCAGGTGCTGCCGCCCATCGCCTGCACGGCTTCGACGAGGCCGTGGTCCACCTCGCGGACCGAAGTCTCCACGAGCCGGGCGTAGAAAGGGATCGCGCCGACGGCGAGGGGCACGATCGCCGCCTCGGGGCCGATGGTCGTACCGACGATCGAACGGGTGAAGGGGATCAGCGCGACCATGAGGATGATGAACGGCAGCGAGCGGCCAATGTTCACGATCACCCCGACGACCTTGTTCACGGCCGCGTTCTGCAGCAGCCCTCCGCGGTCGGTCAGGACCAGCAGGACACCGAGCGGAAGGCCGCCGAGGATGGCGATCAGCGCCGACCAGCCGACCATGTACAGCGTGTCCCAACACGCCTGGGACAGCAGCGGCTGAATCTCCGACCAGGTCACTTGGCGCCCTCCTCGGCGAGCTCGACGGCGGCGGCCGCGTCGGCCACGTCCACCTGAAGGCCCTGCTCGCGCAGGAACCCGATCGGAACGACGTTCTCCTCGAAGCGGCCGGGCAGTTCGATCCGCATCCGGCCGATCTGACGGCCCGCGACGGTGTCCATGGCGGCGCCGAGAATCGAGATGTCGATGTTGTAGGTGCGCGACAGCTGCGAGATCACCGGATGGGTGGCGGCCTCACCGTGGAAGGTGAGGTCCACGATCGTGCGATCGGGGCCCGAAGCCTCGCCGCCGACCGGGAACAGCTCCTGCGCCAACTCGGAGCCGGGGGTGGCCAGTACGTCGGAGACGGTGCCGGACTCCACGATCCGGCCGTCCTTCATCAACGCGGCGGAGTCACAGACCGACTTGATGACGTCCATCTCGTGCGTGATCAGCAGCACGGTCAGGCCGAGCTGCCGGTTGAGGTCGCGCAGCAGCTGGAGGATGGAGCGGGTGGTCTCGGGGTCGAGCGCGGAGGTGGCCTCGTCGGAGAGCAGCACCTTGGGGTCGCCGGCGAGAGCGCGGGCGATGCCGACCCGCTGCTTCTGGCCGCCGGAGAGCTGCGCCGGGTAGGCCCCGGCCTTGTCGGCGAGGCCCACCAGGTCGAGGAGGTCCAGCGCCTTGCGTGAGCGCAGCCGGCCGGAGATGCCGAGGATCTCCAGCGGCAGCTCCACATTGGCCTGGACGGTGCGCGAGGACAGCAGGTTGAAGTGCTGGAAGACCATTCCGATATGGCTGCGGGCCCGGCGCAGGGCCGCGTTCGCCCTCTGCGAGCCGCCGCCGGGAGACGCCCCCCGGCCGCGGCCGGCGAGGGCGGTGAGGTCCTGGCCGTCGACGGTGACCGTGCCGGAGGTGGGGCGTTCCAGGAGGTTCACACAGCGGATCAGGGTCGACTTGCCGGCACCGCTCCGGCCGACCACGCCGTACACCTCTCCCTCACGGACGTGCAGATCGACGCCGTCCAGGGCAGTGACCTCTCGGCCTCGTGAGCGGTAGACCTTGGTCAGGTCCGTTGTGGTGATCACAGGATGTCCATCACTGTCGAGTGCACGACGGGATCGCCGCCGGCACGGGGCATGGGCTCGGGGCGCGCCACGGTGCGACAGGGGTCCGGGCGGGGCCGGACGGAGCACGCGTGACACAGGGAAGGCGCGGTCCGGCACGTCGGTACGTGCGGAGCGGCGGGGCTCTTCCTGCCCGGTCCGGGCGGGAAAGGCCGGTCTCGCTTCGGGGCGCGAGGCTCAGGCGGGGGCCCTCAGCGGTCACACATTCGACACAGGCAACGAGCAGTTGGCATCGCCTCGATCGCAGGGGTGCGGTCGCTCGTCGTGGTCATGCGGGCCAGTAAAGCAGACACGTATACGAGCTGATCAAACGGGTCCACATACCGGACACGTTTGATCGGCACGCGGACACAGGACCAGCGACGAGAGCGCAGGCAGGCCGCCCGAAAGGCCGAAAGCGCGGGCGAAAGCGCGGGCGGCCGAGAGCGCGGGGGCCGACGGGCCGGACGGGGCAGGGGGACTCGACCACCTGCCGGGGCCGGACCGGCAGCAGGCCCAACTGCCTGCCGGGACCGGCCGGGAAAGGGGCTCGGCCGCCTGCCCGGGACCGGACGGCCAGGGGGCTCAGCCGCCTGCTGTGATCTCCACGCCGCGTGCCGCGGGCCGCACCGAGACGGCCGAGAGGTCGGCGACGACGACATCCGCGAGCAGTTCGTCGCGTTCGTGCGTCGTGGCCAGCGCCACGGTGCGCATACCGGCCGCGCGCCCCGACGCCAGGCCCGCCGGGGCGTCCTCGAAGACGGCACAGCGCTCGGGGTCGGCGCCGAGCTTCGCCGCGGCGAGCAGAAAGGGCTCCGGGTCCGGCTTGCCCCGGGTGATGTCGTCCGCGGCGACCAGCAGCGGCGGTTGAACACCGACCTCACGCAGGCGTGCCTCGGCGAGACGGCGGGTGGCCGAAGTGACCACGGCCCAGCCGCCGTCGGGCAGCGAGGAGAGCAGCTCCTTGGTGCCGGGGAGGATCACCACACCCCCGGGGACGTCGTCGACCTCGAGCTGCTCGATACGGTCCACCGCCTCCGGTATCCGCTCGGCCGGCAGCAGCTCCGCGATGATTTCCACGGCGGGACGGCCATGGAGGGGGACCCGGGCGAACTCCTCGGCCCCTATCCCGTACTCCTCGGCCCACCGCGTCCAGCAGCGCAGCACCGACTCCATCGAGGAGATCAGGGTTCCATCCATGTCGAACAGCAGTGCGTCAGCGGGGATCTTCATGGTCAAGGAGCGTACGTGCCCGCCACGGGGCCGCGCGCAGCCGGACGTATCGGGCGCATTAGAGTCATCCCATGCCTGTCGACCGCACACCCGCCCACGGCCCAGCGCCGCGCCGCGCCCCGGTGAGGCCCCGGTGATCGACGCACTGACGCTCGTGGTCGGTGCGACCGCCCTGGCACTCGCCGCGTGGTGCGGCTTCGCGGCCTACCGCGACCAGCCGACGAAGGACTGGCACTTCATCGGCATGGCCGTGGTGACCCTGCTCGTGGTCGCGCAGCTGGCCGTGGGCGTCGTACGGCTGGCGGGCGGGGAGAAGCCGGACGACGGTACGGGCATCTTCCTGGCGTATCTGCTCGGGGCGGCCGCGGCCGTGCCCGCCGCCGGTTTCCTGTCGCTGTCGGAGCGGACTCGCTGGGGGTCGGCGACGGTGTCGGCCGGAGCGGTGGTGCTGGCCGTCCTCGAAGTGCGGCTGTTCGACATCTGGGGAGGATCCGGTGCCTGAGCCCACGACCACCCGCGGCACGTCCGCGCCGGACGCGAGCCGGGCCGGGACGGCCACGGCGTCCGGTGTCCGCTCCAGCCGGATCGGCGAGGGCCCGGGCCGCCTGCTGGTGCTGCTCTACGGGGTCTTCACCGTGGGCGCCGCGTCCCGCTCGATCGCCCAGATGATCATGAAGTTCGACCAGGCGCCGCTCGCGTACGTGCTGTCGGCCGTCGCCGCGCTGGTGTACGCGTTCATCCTGGTCTCGCTGGTGCGCGGCGGCGAGACCGCACGCCGGCTCGCCATGGTCTGCTGCGCCGCCGAGCTGGTCGGGGTGGTGACCGTCGGCACCTGGACCCTGGTCGAGCCGTCCGCCTTCCCCGACGCGACCGTCTGGTCCGACTACGGCATGGGCTATCTCTTCCTGCCGCTGGTGCTCCCGGTGACGGGGCTCCTCTGGCTGCGCGGAGCCCGCCGGACAGGGCCTGACCGTCCGACGGGCCCGTAGCCGACGGGAATTCAGGCACTGGCGACGAAGGCCTGAGCCGTCGCCTCCTTCTCCAGAGTGATCACACTCAGCTTGCGGGAGACCTGCTCCGTGCCGACGGGCGCGTAGCCGTACTTCCGGTAGAGCCGCAGATTGCCCTCGCTGCGGTGCCCGGTGAACAGCCGGTACCGCTTCGCCTCGAGCTCCCCGGCCAGCCGCTCCTCGATCGCCCGGAGCAGCCGCCCGCCGAGCCCGTGCCGCTGCATCCGCGGATGCACGATCAGCTTGGCGATGCCCGCAGTGCCGTCCGGGTCGACGGCACCCCGCACCGAGCCGACGACCTCCTCGCCGAGCCGGGCCACGAGCACACAGCCCTGGCTCAGTTCGGCGCGGAGGTCGTCGAGGCTCTGGGTGAGGGGCTCGAGGGTGTAGTCGCCGTAGATTTCCGCCTCTCTCTGGTAGCAGAGGTACTGGAGCTTGAGAATCTGCTCGGCGTCGTGCTCGTTCGCCGCAGAGATGGTCACGCTCATGCCCATGTGCGCATGCCTCCCCTAGTCGGTCCGCCCGGGCGCGATGAGGGTGGTTGGGTGCGCCCGGACCGTTGGCCCTGACCGGAGCCGCGTGGGTGCACGCGGCCTCCGTGGCGCCGGTCGGCTAACGCTCCTTTCCCCCGTGTTCAGGAGCCGCAACCTCCGCCGCGAGCATTCTGCGCAGACACCCAAGGCAACGGGAACGTACCGGCCCCAAACTCCCTTGTGAGATACCCAACTCACCTGCGACTTCGCGGTAGGTCGGGTCCCTGGGCGACAGCATCGCACCGAGCAGCCGGGGACAGCGTCCGGGGAGACGGGTGACGGCTGTACGAAGGGCGCGCCCGGTCTCGGCGGCGAGCACCCGGTCCTCGACCGCCGCCGCCGGATCGCCGATCCTTTCGGCGGCCACGGGCAGGAGCTCCCCGGCCCCGCGGCCGCGGGCGGACTCGGCGGCGCCCGGGTCGTACGGCACCTCGCGCCGCGCCCGGCGGCGCGCCGTCCGGACCTCGGTCCGCACGGCCGCTCGCAGCCAGGCCGCCGGGGCGGCCGGCGGCCCGGCGTCCCTGGTGCGCTCCAACAGCCGCAGCCAGACGCTCTGTTCGAGGTCCGCGGGCTCGACTCCCGTGCCGTACGCCTCGGCGTCGGCCTCGGCGGCGAGCAGCGGGCGCAGGGCGGTGAGAAGATCGCTCGATGTCATACCGGGCGGGACACCGGGCGCGCGTCGGACGGTTTCACAGCGGCGGCGGGCTCACCCGTCCGTGTCGGAGCCGGTCCACCTGTCCGAGCCGGAAGCCGGTCCCCCCAGTCCGAGCCGGTACACCTGTCCATGCCGAGGGACGGCACGGCGAACCGGGGAAGTGCCCTGTCCCCTGTCGCCGGGGGCGGCCCCTCGGCGCGGGGGCCGCGCCCGGTGACGGGGGCGTCTCATTCCTTGAGGAAGTCCGCCTGCGCGAGCAGCGCCGTGTCGGGGTTGTCGGAGAAGATGCCGTCGATGCCCGTCTCGAAGTACCTCTTGAACGCGCCGAACGCGTCACCGTAGGCCGCCGGGTCCGTGCCGCGCCGGAAGTCGGCGGGCAGGAACTGGTTCTCGTTGCGCATCGTGTACGGGTGCACGATCAGCCCCGCCGCGTGCGCGTCCGGTACCAGCGTCGTCTCCTCGCCGAGCTTGCCACTGTCGTCGCGCGGGATGATCAGGTCCACCCAGGGCCCGACGCCCTGCGCGAAGGTCGCGATCCACTTCAGGCCCTCGGGCTTGACGAGGTCCGCGGTGGTTCGCGGGTCGCCCGCCTCGGTGAAGTCCGCCGGGCGGACGTCGGGGGCGTCGAACAGGACGACGCGCGGTGCGGAGACCAGCTTGGCCAGCCGCTGGATGCTGCTCGGCTCGAAGGACTGGAGGAAGTTCGGCGCGTCCTTCCCCTCCCGGCCGTAGGCGCGGAGCAGCTTGGCGAGACGTTCCTCCAGGCCCAGGCCGAGCTTCCGGAAGTAGGTGGGGTGCTTGGTCTCGATGTGCAGCCACACCGGTCGCCCGCGCCGCTTGCCCTGCTCCTCGGCCCAACGGAGGACTTCCTCGAGGGTCGGCACGTCCCAGCGGCCGTCGTAGAGGGTGTTCCTCTGCCGCGTGCCCGGTATGCGCTCCTTGGCGCGCAGGGTCTTCAGCTCGGCGAGCGTGAAGTCCTCGGTGAACCACCCGGTGAGAGCAGTGCCGTCGACCTTCTTCGTGGTCTTCCGGCTCGCGAACTCGGGGCGGCCGGCGACATCGGTGGTGCCGGTGATGTCGTTCTCATGGCGGCAGACGAGATGCCCGTCCTTGGTGGGCACCAGATCCTGCTCGATCACGTCCGCGCCCATGTCCAGGGCGAGCTGGTACGAGCCGAGGGTGTGCTCGGGGCGGTATCCGCTGGTGCCGCGGTGGGCGATGACGGTCGGCACCGGCAGTCCGCCGAAGCCTGAGGTCGCGCCGCGCTCGGCGGCTACCGCGGTACCGGCCCCGCCGAGCACGGCCGCTCCCGCTCCAAGGGCCGCCGCCCCCAGGAGGGCGCGCCTCCCCGGATGATGCTCCCGCTCCATGAACACTCCTTGCTGTGATGGCCAGCACCTGACAAAACTCCGGATGATCGTAAGCGTCTGCGTCTTTCGTCGGGGAGGCATTGGGCAGAACGTGGTGGGAACACGGGTCAACACTGGGTATCAGCCGGGTGTACCCGACGTGCGCTCGTGGTTGACTCGCGAGTATCGTCCTCACCTGCACACTCGTGCGGTGGACAGGATCCCCGCACGGTGTCCCAACCGACCATCACGACCGGAGGGCCCGTTGTCCCGCATCCTGCTCAAGGCGTTTCTCGGATTGCTCATGCGCGTCCTGTTCCGCCCGAAGGTCGAGGGCGTGGAGAACATCCCGGAGACCGGGCCGGTGATCCTCGCCGGAAACCACGTCACCTTCATCGACTCGATGTTCCTGGCCCTGACCGTGAAGCGGCAGGTCTTCTTCATCGGCAAGGACGAGTACGTCAAGGGCAAGGGCGTCAAGGGCCGGCTGATGGCGTGGTTCTTCACCACCTCCGGCATGATCCCCGTCGACCGCGACGGCGGCCACGGCGGTGTCGCGGCGTTGATGACGGGCCGCCGTGTGCTGGAGGAGGGCAAGGTCTTCGGTATCTACCCGGAGGGCACCCGCTCCCCCGACGGCCGTCTCTACCGCGGCCGTACGGGTGTTTCACGGCTGGCGCTGATGACCGGCGCACCGGTGATCCCGTTCGCGATGATCGGCATGGACAAGGTGCAGCCCGGCGGCAAGGGCCTGCCGCGGATCAGCCCGGTGACCATCCGCTTCGGCGAGCCGCTGGACTTCTCCCGCTACGACGGCATGGACCGCGACCGCTATGTGCTGCGGGCCGTCACCGACGAGGTCATGAGCGACGTCATGCGGCTGTCGGGCCAGGAGTACGTGGACATGTACGCCACCAAGGCGAAGGCCGCATAGCTCCCGCTCCTCCGTCGCGAGCGTCGCGACACTCCGATCGGCGCCGAGGGGCGCCGGCCTCGCTGTCCCGGGACGGACGACGCGGCCGGCGCCCCTCCGTCGTCCGACGCCCCTGTGCGATCCGGCTCAGGCGCGGGGCGGCGGGAGATTCCGAGGTACGCCTGGGGGGCCGCGGCGAGTGCGGAACGCCGCCACGATCAGCGTGCGGGCCCCCCTGCGCAGCGCGTTCACCCGGTACGGCGTTCCGCGGCACGCTCGGCGAAGTCGGCGCCGATGAACCAAGCCGGGACCGCGGTCGCGAACAGCACCGTCACCACCGGCACCGCGACCGCGACCGTGCCAGGCGTCAGGCGTCAGTCCCCAGTCCTCATCCGTCGGTCCTCCGGCATACCGCCACAGACCTGAAGCGTCAGGCGAAATGGTCCAGCAGAGTGGCGGTCAGTTCGGCCGGAGCGTCCTCCTGGACGAGGTGGCCCGCGCCGGGGACGAGATGAAGCCGGGCACCGGGGATCACGGTGGCGAGTTCCCGGCCCCGTTCCTGGGGAATCCAGGTGTCGTCGGCGCCCCAGCAGACCAGTACCGGCAGGGCGATCTCCCCGTAGCGACCCTCCATCTCCTGGGTGTGGCGCTGATCCGCCTGGGCGATCTGGCGGTAGAACGCAGGCTGTCCGCTGTCGCCGAGCCAGGGATCGACGAGGCGGTCGAGGGTCCGCGGGTGCAGGCCCGGGCCGCTGGCGGAGCTGACGTACTCGCGGACCAGCGCTCGGTGCAGAGCGGGCGGGAGCTGCTCGAACACCGGCGCGTGCTCTCCGACCAGCCGGAAGAACGGCGAGCCCCACGGCGCGAGGGCCACGGGGTCGACCAGGGCCAGCCGGCGGTAGCGGGCGCCGTGCAGCAGATGGGCCCGCAGGGCCACGGCACCACCGAAGTCATGGGCCACCACCAGCGGTTCATCGAGCTCCCAGTGGTTCAGCAGCTCGGTGAAGACGCCGCCCTGCGCCGCCAGGGAGACGTCCTGGCCGGCGTACTTCTCCGAGGCGCCGTAGCCGGGCATGTCCCATACGAAGACCTGGTGGCGGTGGGCGAGCGAGCGCGCGATGGCACGCCAGACGTACGAGGAGAACGGAGTGCCGTGCAGCAGGACGACGGGCGGCTTCCCCGCCTCACCGAGGCGGGTCCAACGGACCTCGCCCGAAGCGCTCCGATACGTCTCCTTCAGCGGCCAGTCGCTCACAGCTGTGCCACCCTCCGATCGTTGGAATGTCGCCCCATCGCCACATCGCCACATCGCCGCATCGCTGCGCCGTCGTGTCGTCGTGTCGTCGTGTCGTCGTGGAGCGCAGTGCTCAGGCCCAGGGCAGCCCGGACCGGTGCTCCCAGTAGGCGGCGGGCTGCTCCGCGAGATCCATGAGGCGGGCCGACCGGTCGTCGTCGAGGCGGAGAGCCGAGGCGGCGAGGTTGGCGGCCAGCTGACCGGTCGTGGCAGCGCCGGAGAGGACGGTCCCCGCCCACGGCTGCCGCAGAACCGCGGCCAGGGCGACGGCGTCGCATCCCACGCCCGCCTCCTCCGCGACCCGTCTCACCGCCGACGGCGCGTCCGGGCCCGCCAGACGGCCGTTGGCCATGGCTTCCTTGACGATCACCCACAGGCCGGCCTCACGGGCCTCGGCCAGGGCCGGGCCCGCCGAGGTCTCCAGCAGGTTGTAGGTGGCCTGGACGGTGCGGAAGAGCGGCTCGCCCTCCACCGTGACCTCGAGGGCGGCGCGGATCGTGTCGGCCTGGGCGGGACCGCTGGTGGTCAGCCCCACCGTGACGCCCTCCGCCGCCAGCCGCGCCAGGCGGTCGTGCAGCGCGGGGTCGTCGAGCGCGGGGCTGTCCGGGGTGACGGAGTGGACCTGGTACAGATCGAGGCGTGCACCGAGCAGCGCCCGGGTCTCGGCGTACTGCCGGTCGAAGGCCGCGACGCTGTGGTCCTTGACCTCGTGCACCTCGGCGTCCGTGCGCCAGTCAGCGGTGTAGGTGTAGCCCCACTTGCTGCCGACCACGACGTCCTCGGCGTCCGGGCGCCGTCCCAGCCAGTCGGCGAGAAACTCCTCCGACCGCCCGTACGACCGCGCGGCGTCCACATAGCGCACCCCCTGCGCGTACGCCGCGTCCAGCAGCGCGTGGGTGCGCTCGCGCAGGGCGTCGACCGAGCGCTCGGCCGGAAGGTCCCGCTCACGGCCGAGGGTGATGTACCCGGGACGGCCGACCGCGGCCAGGCCGAGTCCGATACGCGCCGTCGGCGCGGTCGCTTCTGCAAGGCGGGCGAAGGCCATGGCGGGGCCCCTGTACAGGTGGTTCGGCGGGCGGACGCCAGCCACGGTAGCCGATGCCGCGACCGGGCCGTGCGGCACCGAACCACCGGGGCTCGCGCGGGGGGTGTCCCCACCGTCTCCGCACCGGTCGTGTCCTCACGCCCCCTCACGCGCGTCCTCCCCGGTGAAGGGCCGGGGGCCGCCGCCCCGTCGCAACGGAGCGGCGGCCCCTGAGGTCCTCGACCCCGCTGGTACGTCTCACCGCCGAGCCTGCATCCCATCCCGGCGCCCGAGTGTGGCCCTACGGAAGGACATCTGCCGTATCCCTCGCGCCCGTTCGCCCCAAGGGCGGCCCGGCCCACCGATTTCGACTGGAAGAAGAAACGGTCAATGGCGGGCCGCCGTACAAACACCGTCGATACCGAACCGCATTTTCCGGTGGTTCCGTCTCCGGCTGGTACGCCCGGGACGAGCGCGCCAAATGCCGACCCATTCTCCACCCGGGCAGGAGGATTCACCCCCTACCTGCGTGTGACGCAGTTCGACATGCGACAGGTCATATCTCTACGGCCTTCGCTCACGCCGGGAATAGCGGCCGTAAAGCATAGCGAACGAACTCACCGTGGAACAACGGAATTATCCGTAAGCACCCGCCGGTCTGCGGCCCTCCGGATGAAAGGTCGCGTGATGGTCGTCGTTCATGCTGCTACCGGCCATGAACAGGTCGCGGGCCGCTGTGGCCGCCGACCGCCCGGCTGTGAACAGTCGTGCTGTGGTGATGCCGCTGAAAAACCTTTCCATGACGTCGCCCCCCACCTCGTCGTGCCTATCAACCGCGTGCCTCAACACCATCGCTGCCTCCCCACAGCAGGGCGGTCATCGGTCCCCGGACACACCTCTCCCCTCGTCCGGGCAGAACAAGGCAGAGGAGTTCCGGTCGCGCACCCGCCGCGATCAACTTGATAGAAATTCTACGGGGAGGCACTGACAACGAAGCCACCCATTTCCTCGGGTGAGGAGCCGGGTGGCTATGTGTGGGAAGAAGGTTCCTCCTGGGCCGCGACGCCGTGGAAAGCCCTCTTCACGGGTTCACGACATTCCCGGCGGCGGCCAGGTGGCGCGTATCAGCCCTTGGCCGTGGCCCACTGCCGCTGCCGGGCGAGATCGGCCTTCACCTCGGCGAGTTGGGCCGCCACCGCGGACGGCGCCGTGCCACCGCGGCCGTTGCGCGAGGCGAGCGCGCCCGGCACGTTCAGGACCGTACGCACCTCGGGGGTGAGGTGCGGGGAGATGGTGGCGAACTGCTCGTCGGTGAGCCGGTCGAGCTCGATGCCGTGCGCCTCGCACTCCTTGACGCACTCGCCCGCGACCTCATGGGCGACGCGGAAGGGGACTCCCTGCTTGACCAGCCATTCGGCGATGTCCGTGGCGAGGGAGAACCCCGCGGGGGCCAGCTCCTCCATACGCTCGCGATTGACCGTGAGGGTCGCCATCATCCCGGTGAAGGCGGGCAGCAGGACCTCGAGGGTGTCGCAGGAGTCGAAGACGGGCTCCTTGTCCTCCTGCAAGTCGCGGTTGTACGCGAGCGGGAGGGCCTTGAGGGTGGCCAGCAGCCCGGTGAGGTTGCCGATCAGACGGCCGGACTTGCCGCGCGCCAGCTCCGCGATGTCGGGGTTCTTCTTCTGCGGCATGATCGACGAGCCGGTGGAGAAGGCGTCGTGGAGGGTGACGAAGGAGAACTCCTTCGTGTTCCAGATGATGATCTCCTCGGCGATCCGGGACAGATCGATGCCGATCATCGCGGTGATGAAGGCGAACTCGGCGACGAAGTCGCGGGAGGCCGTGCCGTCGATGGAGTTGCCCGAGGAGCCGTGCTCGAAGCCGAGGTCGGCGGCGACCGCCTCGGGGTCCAGCCCGAGCGAGGACCCCGCGAGAGCGCCCGATCCGTACGGCGAGACGGCCGTCCGCTCGTCCCACTGGCGCAGCCGCTCCGCGTCCCGGCTCAGCGCCTGGACATGGGCGAGGACATGGTGGGCGAAGAGGACCGGCTGGGCGTGCTGGAGGTGGGTACGGCCCGGCATGGCCACGTCCGGATGGGCCTCGGCGAGACCGATCAGCGCCTCCTGGAGGTCGGCGACGAGTCCGCCGATGATCCGGGCGTGGTCGCGCAGATACATCCGGAAGAGGGTGGCCACCTGGTCGTTGCGGGAGCGGCCGGCCCGGAGCTTGCCTCCGAGGTCGGGGCCGAGCCGCTCCAGCAGACCGCGCTCCAGGGCAGTGTGCACGTCCTCGTCCGCGATGGTGCCGGTGAACGTGGAGTCGGCGACATCGGCTTCCAGCCGGTCCAGGCCGGTGAGCATCCGCTCCAGCTCGTCGGCGGTCAGGAGCCCGGCCTTGTGGAGCACGCGCGCGTGGGCACGGGACCCGGCGATGTCGTACGGGGCGAGCCTCCAGTCGAAGTGGACGGACGCCGAGAGCTTGGCCAGCGCCTCGGCGGGGCCGTCGGCGAATCGCCCGCCCCAGAGCCGGACGTCGCCGGCCGTCCTGTCCGTCGACTCAGCGCCGTTGCTCACTGCTCTGCTCCTCGTGGCTGGGATGGTGCAGCCGCCTCCCCGCCGGGGGCGGAGAGGCGGCGGTGGTACGGGAGGTTACCGTCGGTGCCGTCGGGCGGCCCGTCAGGCCAGGTCGCGCTTGGACGCGATCTTCGAGGACATGCCGAAGATCTCGATGAAGCCCTTGGACAGCGACTGGTCGAACGTGTCACCGGTGTCGTACGTGGCGAGGTTGAAGTCGTAGAGCGACTCCTCGGACCGGCGTCCGGTGACCACGGCCCGGCCGCCCTGGAGGGTCATCCGGATGTCACCCGACACATGGGCGTTGGCCTCGGAGATGAACCCGTCCAGCGCGCGCTTCAGCGGAGAGAACCACAGACCGTCGTAGACGAGCTCGCTCCACCGCTGCTCGACCTGCCGCTTGTAGCGGGCGAGTTCACGCTCGACGGTGACGTTCTCCAGCTCCTGGTGGGCGGTGATCAGCGCGATCGCACCCGGCGCCTCGTAGATCTCCCGGGACTTGATGCCCACGAGCCGGTCCTCGACCATGTCGATCCGGCCGATGCCCTGGGCGCCCGCCCGGTCGTTGAGCTGCTGGATGGCCTGGAGCACCGTGACCGGCTTGCCGTCGATGGCGACCGGCACGCCCTCCTTGAAGGTGATGATCACCTCGTCGGCCTCGCGCGGCGTGGCCGGGTTCTGGGTGTACTCGTAGACGTCCTCGATCGGCGCGTTCCAGATGTCCTCCAGGAAGCCGGTCTCCACGGCCCGCCCGAAGACGTTCTGGTCGATGGAGTACGGGGACTTCTTGGTGGTCGCGATCGGGAGGTTCTTCTCCTCGCAGAAGGCGATGGCCTTGTCCCGGGTCATCGCGTAGTCCCGCACCGGGGCGATGCACTTCAGGCCGGGGGCGAGGGAGGAGATCCCCGCCTCGAACCGCACCTGGTCGTTGCCCTTGCCCGTGCAGCCGTGCGCCACGATGCCGGCGCCGTGCTTCTGGGCGGCGGCGACGAGGTGCTTGACGATGGTCGGCCGGGAGAGGGCCGAGACCAGCGGGTAGCGGTCCATGTAGAGGGCGTTGGCCTTGATCGCCGGGAGGCAGTACTCGTCGGCGAACTCGTCCTTGGCGTCGGCGACCTCGGCTTCGACAGCACCGCAGGCGAGTGCGCGCTTGCGGATGACGTCCAGGTCCTCGCCGCCCTGGCCGACGTCCACGGCAACGGCGATGACCTCGGCGCCCGTCTCCTCGGCGATCCAGCCGATGGCGACGGAGGTGTCCAGGCCGCCCGAATAGGCGAGTACGACGCGCTCGGTCACGGGTTTCTCCTTACGGTGCATACGCTGACGGGTATAAGTATGCAGCACTCCGTATGTTTCGTCAATGCGCTCCAGCGGTGCGGCGTACGGCGCCCCCCAACGCACCCAACCGGTCCCGCGAATGAGCATCCGCGGCCACCCGTGCGTATCAGTGGGTGACCCCGGCCCTTCGTAGCCCGTGCCGGGGCGCTCCAGGGAGGGCGGGACCTTGGCGACGATGCAGATCATTCAGGAGACCGGCCGGGCAGCCCGGCGCCGGGCGGAACAACGGATGCGGCCACGCCGCTCCCCCGCGACACCCCTTCTCGTGCTCCTCTGGGCAGGGGCCGTCGCGGTGATCGGATTGTGGTGGCACACCACCACCGCCGTCGCGGCCACCGCCGACTGGCTCACCGGGGCAGGGAGGATCACCGGTCTGCTGGCCGGTTACGCCACGGCCGTGGTGATCGCCCTGATGGCGCGGGTGCCCGCGCTGGAGCGGAGGGTCGGCTCCGACCGGGTGGCGCGATGGCACGCGATGGCGGGCCGCTACACGGTGTTCCTGGTGATCGCCCACTTCGTGCTGATCCTGTGGGGCTACGCCGCCCAGGCCGGGACGGGGGTGGTGGAACAGGCCGTCACCGTCGTCCTCGACTATCCCGACATGATCGAGGCCACGGTGGGGACAGCCCTGCTGCTGACCGTCGGGGCGGTCTCGGCCGGAGCCGTCCGCCGCAGGCTGCGCTACGAGAGCTGGTACTACCTCCATCTGCTCACCTACGCCGCCGTCTATCTGGCCTTCTGGCACCAGCTGACCACCGGCTCGGAGTTCGCGGCCGTCCCCGCGGCCCGCACCGGCTGGTACGCGCTGTACGGCACGGTGACCGCGCTGGTGCTGTGGTACCGCGTCCTCGCTCCCGTACGCCTCAACCTCCGGCACCGGCTGCGGGTGGAATCCACCGTCCGGGAGGCCCCGGGCATCCTCTCGGTGATCATCCGCGGACGGCGGCTGGACCGGCTCGGCGCGGAGGCCGGGCAGTTCTTCCGTTGGCGCTTCCTCGCACCCAAACTGCGCTGGACCTCGAATCCGTACTCGCTCTCGGCCCCGCCGGGCTCGGGTCTGCTGCGCATCACCGTCAAGGAGGCCGGTGACCACAGCGCGGCGCTGGCCTCCCTGCGCCCCGGGACCAGGGTGTGGGCGGAGGGGCCGTACGGTGCCCTCACCGCCGCCCGCCGGCAACGCGGCCGGGGTGCCAAGGTGCTGCTGCTCGCCGGAGGCGCCGGGATCACCCCGCTGCGCGCGCTCTTCGAGACGATTCCGGCGAGCCCTGGGGACCTGACCCTGCTCTACCGGGCGCGCAGCCAGGAGGACCTGGCTCTGTGGGGCGAGTTGGAGACGATCGCGAGGACGCGCAAGGCGCGGTTGCTGTACGCGGTGAACGGGCCGGACGGCGCCCGTCCCGAGATCAGCGCGGAGGCCCTGAGCCGCATGCTGCCCGACATCGAACGGCACGACGTGTTTCTGTGCGGGCCCCCCGGTCTGGCCGAGGAGTCCTACGCCGCACTGCGCGAGGCCGGAGTCCCGGCACGCCGTATCCACCACGAGTCCTTCGAATTGTGAGGCCATGAAAAAGCACCCGATACGCCGCATCCTGCTGAGCACCGCAGCCACCGTGTCCGGCGTCGTCCTGTTGCTGGCCCTCAAGTCGCCGGGGATGCCGGGGACTTCCGCGCAGGCCGGGGCTCCCGCGGCGGGGGTGACGGCCCCGGCGGAGCCCCAGCAGCCGGCCGGGGGCACCGCACCGTCCGGTCCTCAGCAGCCGGGACAGCAGGGGCAGCCGCAGAATCCCGGTCCACCGAACGCCGGGCAGCAGGGGGAGCAACCCCCGTCCGGGGGCGGGCAGGCCGCTCGTACGGTCACCGGCAAGGCGGTGAAGACCGACTACGGACCGGTACAGGTCCGGATCACCCTGGCCGGAGGCCGTATCACCGCGGCCGACGCGGTGCAGGCCCCGTCGTCCAACCCGCGGTCCCAGCAGATCACCTCCTCCGCGGTGCCGCAGCTCGGCAAGGAGACGATGGCGGCCCAGAGCGCGGAGATCGACGCCGTCTCCGGCGCCACGTACACCAGTGAGGGCTATATCGGGTCCCTGCAGAGCGCCCTGGACGAGGCCGGTGTCTGACCTCCGGCGGGTGCGCCGGGTCGAGCACGCGATGGGCACGGTCTTCTCGTTCGACATCCGCGGGGAGGGGGCCGCGCAGGCGGGAGCGGCGGTGGAGGCGGCGGCGCGCTGGCTGCACCGGGTGGACGCGCTGTTCTCCACCTACAAGCCGGGGAGCGAGCTGAGCAGACTGGCGCGCGGGGAGTTGACCCAGGCCGAGTGCGACCCGCTGATCTCGGAGGTGCTGTCGCTGTGCGAGTCCGCCGAGGCGCGGAGCTACGGCTGGTTCAACGCCCGGTACGCGGGTGGCCTCGACCCCACAGGGCTGGTCAAGGGCTGGGCGGTGGAGCGCGCCTCACTGCTGCTCACCGCGGCCGGGGTCCCGGACACCTGCATCAACGGCGGCGGGGACATCCAGTTGAGCGGTTACCGCGAGCCGGGCAGACCTTGGCGGATCGGCATCAGTGATCCGCTCCACCCGGGGCGGTTCGTGACCGTGGTGGAGGGTGCGGGCGAGCTGGCCGTCGCCACCTCGGGCACGGCGGAGCGGGGCTGCCATGTGCTGGACCCGTACACCGGCGCTCCGCCCCGGCACGGGCTGGTCTCGGTCACCGTGCTGGCCCGCGGCCTGACCGCGGCGGACGCCTGGGCCACGGCGGCCTTCTCCTGGGGCTCCGGTGCCCGCGAGTGGCTCGAGGAACTCCCGGACGTGGAGGCCTTCGCCGTCACCGCCGACGGCGGTACGTGGTGCACCGCCGGTTTCGGCCAGTTCGCCAAGGTGGGCTGAGCAGGTCCGGAAACGGGCGCACGGGGGGCTAGGGCGTGTTTCGAAAGTCCCGCCTGGCTCGCGACGCCTGGCACGCACGCTCGCTGCGTTGTCGGGCTCGTCCGAGTACGCCCAGTACGAGGACGACCCTCCGCCTTGCGATCGCACGCACCAGCCGCCGCGACCCCCACCCTTCGGGCGGACGGCGCTACTTTCGAAACCCGCCCTAGAGGGACGGCGTGCGGGCTACGGCGGACGCGCGGCAGCGGAGCGGCCGACGCCGGAGCAGACGGATGTCCCGTGGCCGGTTGCCGCCGGACTGCCCCGAACACGGGTGCGGCCGACGCCGGAGCGGCGCGACGTCCGGAGCCGCCGCTGGAGCGGCCCCGTCTCCGAAGCCGCCGGCGCCGGAGCGGCGCGATCGTCAGCGCGCCTTCTGCGCCAGCCGCAGCAGGTGGTCGGCGAGGGCCTGGCCGCCGTCCGCGGCCCGGCTGATGAGCAGCAGCGTGTCGTCACCGGCGATGGTGCCGATGATCTCGTGCACCCCCGCCTGGTCGATGGCCGAGGCGAAGAACTGCGCCGCGCCCGGCGGGGTCCGCAGGACGACGAGGTTGGCCGAGGCCTCCGCGGAGATCAGCAGTTCACCGGCCAGCCGCGCCATACGTGCCTCGCTCGCGGACTCGCCGAGGGGTGCGCGTGGCGTACGGTCGCCGCCCTCGGACGGCACCGCGTAGATCAGCTCGCCGCCGGTGTTACGGATCTTCACCGCGCCCAGCTCGTCCAGATCGCGGGAGAGCGTCGCCTGGGTGACGGAGAGTCCGTCGTCGGAGAGCAGCTTGGCGAGCTGACTCTGCGACCGCACCGGCTGCCGGTTCAGGATGTCGACAATCCGCCGGTGGCGGGCGGTGCGGGTCTGCGGCACGGCCTGCCCGCCGTGCTCGGTGTCCTGCGCCTCGGTCATCGTCGTCAGTCTCCGGATCGTCGGTCCCCGTCTGCGGCATCGAGGACGGCCGGGAGGGCCCGGAGGAACGTGTCCACCTCGTCGTCACCGACGATCAGCGGCGGGACCAGCCGCACCACATCGGGCGCGACCGCGTTCACCAGGAGACCGGCTTCCTGAGCCGCCCGCTGCACCTGCGGCGCAGCGGACTCGGTGAGCACGATACCCAGCAGCAGCCCCGCGCCACGGACATGGCCGACGAGCGGGTGGCCGAGTGCCTCGATGCCGGAGCGCAGCCGTTCGCCGGTCCGCTTCACCTGGTCGAGGATTCCCTGGTCCCGGATGGTGTCGAGCACCGCCAGCGCGGCGGCGCAGGCGACCGGGTTCCCGCCGAAGGTCGAGCCGTGCTGACCGGCCGTCAGCAGGTCCGCGGCCTCCCCGAACGCCACGGTCGCGCCGATCGGCAGACCGCCGCCCAGGCCCTTGGCGAGGGTGATGACATCCGGCTCGACGCCCTGGGCCTGGTGCTCGAACCAGTGGCCGGTGCGGCCGATGCCGGTCTGGATCTCGTCGACGACCAGCAGCGTGCCGGTGGCGCGGGTGATCTCCCGGGCCTCGGCCAGATACCCCTTGGGCGGTACGACGACGCCGTTCTCGCCCTGCACCGGCTCGACGATCACCAGTGCGGTGTCGGTGGTGACGGCCGCGCGCAGCGCCTCGGCGTCCCCGTACGGGACGTGCGTGACCTCGCCGGGCAGAGGCAGGAAGGGGTCCTGCTTGGACGGCTGGCCGGTGAGGGCGAGCGCCCCCATGGTCCGCCCGTGGAAGCCGCCGACGGTGGCGACCATATGCGTACGGCCCGTGCGCCGCCCGATCTTGAAGGCCGCTTCGACCGCCTCGGCACCGGAGTTGGAGAAGTACACTCGCCCCGGGCGGCCGAGGAGCTGGAGCAGCCGTTCGGCGAGGGCGACGGGGGGCTCGGCGACGAAGAGGTTGGAGACATGGCCGAGGGTGGCGATCTGGTCGGACACGGCCCGGAAGACGGCGGGGTGGGCGTGGCCGAGGGCGTTGACGGCGATGCCTCCGACGAAGTCGGTGTACTCCTTGCCGTCCGCGTCCCAGACCGTGGCGCCCTCGCCGCGGACCAGCGGCAGCCGCGGGGTGCCGTAGTTGTCCATCAGCGCGCCCTGCCAGCGCTGGGTCAGTTCCTGGTTGCTCATGACTCCCCCTGTGTCGCCGTCGTGTGGTGCGCGTTCCCGTCCGGCACGACCATCGTGCCGACGCCCTCGTCGGTGAAGATCTCCAGCAGGATCGAGTGCTGCACCCGCCCGTCGATCACCCGGGCGGTGGTGACCCCGTTGCGTACGGCGTGCAGACAGCCCTCCATCTTCGGGACCATGCCGCTGGCCAGGTCGGGAAGCAGCTTCTCCAGCTCGGTGGCGGTGAGCCGGCTGATGACGTCGTCGCTGTTCGGCCAGTCCTCGTACAGCCCCTCGACATCGGTGAGGACCATCAGGGTCTCGGCGTTCAGCGCGGCGGCGAGGGCGGCCGCGGCGGTGTCGGCGTTGACGTTGTAGACATGCCCGTCGTCGGCGCTGCGGGCGATGGAGGACACCACGGGGATCCGGCCGTCGTCCAGCAGGGCCTGGATGGCACCGGTGTCGATCTCGGCGATCTCGCCGACCCGGCCGATGTCCACCCGCTCGCCGTCGATCTCGGCGTACCGCTTGGTGGCCGTCATCGTATGGGCGTCCTCACCGGTCATCCCGACGGCCAGCGGGCCGTGCTGGTTGAGCAGACCGACCAGCTCGCGCTGCACCTGCCCGGCCAGGACCATCCGTACGACGTCCATGGCCTCGGGCGAGGTGACCCGCAGTCCGGCCTTGAACTCCGAGACCAGGCCGAGCTTGTCGAGATGGGCGCTGATCTGCGGACCGCCGCCGTGCACGACGACCGGCTTGAGGCCCGCGTGCCGCAGGAAGACCACGTCCTGCGCGAACGCGGCCTTCAGCTCGTCGTCGATCATGGCGTTGCCGCCGAACTTGATGACGACGGTCCTGCCGTGGTGGCGGGTCAGCCAGGGCAGCGCCTCGATGAGGGTCTGCGCTTTGGGAAGGGCGGTGTGCTTGCGTGCGGTCATGAGGAGTACGCGCTGTTCTCGTGGACGTAGTCGGCGGTGAGGTCGTTGGCCCAGATGACCGCGGACTCACTGCCCTCGGCCAGGTCGGCGGTGATGTCGACTTGGCGGTAGCGCATGTCGACGAGATCACGGTCCTCGCCCACCGAGCCGTTCCGGCACACCCACACGCCGTTGATGGCGACGTTCAGCCGGTCCGGGTCGAACGCGGCGGAGGTGGTGCCGATCGCGGACAGCACCCGGCCCCAGTTGGGGTCCTCGCCGTGGATCGCGCACTTGAGGAGGTTGTTACGGGCGATGGAGCGCCCGACCTCCACGGCGTCGTCCTCGCTCGCGGCGCCCACCACCTCGATGCGGATGTCCTTGGACGCGCCCTCGGCGTCGCGGATGAGCTGACGGGCGAGGTCGTCGCAGACCGCCCGTACCGCCTCGGCGAACTCGTCGTAGCGGGGGGTGACGGCGGAGGCGCCGGAGGCGAGCAGCAGCACGGTGTCGTTGGTCGACATGCAGCCGTCGGAGTCGACCCGGTCGAAGGTCGTACGGGTCGCGGCGCGCAGGGCCTTGTCGAGCTCCGGGGCATCGACGGCGGCGTCGGTGGTCAGGACGACGAGCATGGTGGCCAGCCCGGGGGCGAGCATGCCCGCGCCCTTGGCCATGCCGCCGACGGTCCAGCCGGTGCCTTCGACGACGGCCGTCTTGTGCACGGAGTCGGTGGTCTTGATGGCGACGGCGGCCTTCTCACCACCGTGGGAGGAGAGTTCGGCCGCCGCCTTCTCGACGCCGGGCAGCAGCTTGTCCATGGGAAGCCGGAGGCCGATCAGCCCCGTGGAGGCCACGGCGACCTCGGCCGCGCTCCCGCCGAGCACGTCGGCGACCTTCTCGGCGGTGGCGTGGGTGTCCTGGAAGCCGAGCGGACCGGTGCAGGCGTTGGCGCCGCCGGAGTTGAGGACCACGGCCGAGACCTGGCCGCCCTTGAGGACCTGCTCGGACCAGAGGACGGGAGCGGCCTTGACGCGGTTGGAGGTGAAGACGCCGGCAGCGGCCCGGCGCGGGCCGTTGTTGACGACGAGAGCCAGGTCGGGGCTGCCGTTCTCCTTGATCCCGGCGGCGATGCCCGCCGCCGTGAATCCCTGTGCTGCCGTGACGCTCACGGTGCCTCCTTCTTCACTCCGCCGCACCCGCGGCCGATGTCCCCGTCGCCCGCGCGGCACAGTGGCGCGGCACTCGTGACCGGCGTGATCGTCCGCAGCCCGGCGGCTGCGCGGGCGTCACTCACGGTGCGACTCCGATCGTGGAAAGACCCGTGTCCTCGGGGAGTCCGAGGGCGAGGTTCATGCTCTGCACCGCACCGCCGGCGGTTCCCTTGGCGAGGTTGTCGATGGCGCTGATCACGACGATGCGGCCGGCGGCCTCGTCCAGGGCGACCTGGAGGTGTGCGGCGTTGGAACCATGGACTGCGGCGGTGGCCGGCCACTGGCCCTCCGGCAGCAGATGGACGAACGGTTCGGTGGCGAACGCCTTCTCGTACACCTCCCGCAGCCCCTCCGCCGTGGTCCCCGGCTTCGCCTTCGCGGTGCAGGTGGCGAGGATGCCCCGGGGCATCGGCGCGAGGGTCGGGGTGAACGAGACGGACACCCGCTCCCCCGCCGCGGCCGAGAGATTCTGGATCATCTCGGGGGTGTGACGGTGGCCGCCGCCGACGCCGTACGGGCTCATGGAGCCCATGACCTCGCTGCCCAGCAGATGCGGCTTGGGGGACTTGCCCGCGCCGGAGGTACCGGACGCGGCCACGATCACGGCCTCCGGCTCGGCCAGCCCGGCCGCGTACGCCGGGAAGAGCGCGAGGGAGACGGCGGTCGGGTAGCAGCCGGGGACCGCGATACGCCGGGCCCCCCGCAGCGCGTCGCGGGCCCCGGGCAGCTCGGGAAGGCCGTACGGCCACGTCCCCGCGTGCGGGGACCCGTAGAACCTCTCCCAGTCCGCCGCGTCCTGGAGCCGGAAGTCGGCGCCCATGTCGATGATCAGCACCGAGTCGCCGAGCTGCTCGGCGACGGCGGCGGACTGCCCGTGGGGCAGCGCCAGGAAGACCACGTCATGGTCCGCCAGGGCCTCGGCGGTGGTGGGCTCCAGCGTCCGGTCGGCGAGCGGCAGCAGGTGCGGCTGGACCGCGCCAAGCCTCTGACCTGCGTTGGAGTTCGCTGTGAGCGTGCCGACCTCGACCCCGGGGTGACCGGTCAGCAGACGCAGCACTTCCCCGCCCGCATATCCGCTCGCTCCGGCCACTGCCGCTCGCACTGCCATCGAAACCTCCTCATCGATGGCATGACTATACGGAATATTGCAGCTTTATGCAATGCGCGGAGCTCAGCATCCGGCCTGCCGCATGTGACTCAGCGCTTCAGTGGCCCTTCAGCGCTCGAGTCGGCCGCGTTGAGCACCGTGGTTGGCCCGGCATGATGGCGATCATGCACAGGGCCACCTGCATCGCTGAGTCACACCGGCCGCACCCGGCCCGGGCGAGCACCCACCCCCACGCTGCGCTGTCGACGTCAGCGCCGAGCACGCCCTGCGGGAGGACGATTCCCCGGCGGTCGGCCCGGGGTGAGCACCGGCCGCCCCGGCGTCCCGTCACCCCTCACTTCACCCCCGCGTCGGCGAGCTCGGCGATGACCTGGGCATGGCAGGACTTGGGTACGCACCAGCAGCCCAGCCTGTGCCCACGGAGTTCCGGGAGGAGGGCGAGGAGGTCCGGGCGGCCCAGAAGATATGCGCGGTACTTCTCGACCACCTCCTCCCGGGTGCCGTCGGGGCCGGGACGGAAGGGGCTGGCCAGCGGGGACCCCTCGAGATGCCGGCCGCCGCGGTGCATGGGGCGGCCGACGTAGATGACATCGGCGAACTCCGGATCGTCCAGATGGCCTTTGAGGTTGACGACCGTGGTCTTGCTCATGTCCTTCATCCTCGGCTGTCGGCCCGCGCCCGGCAGCTCGATCTCCACAGAACGGCCCCAGCCCCGCACCCCGGATACATTCCCTTGCGGCCAGGCCGGCCCGCACCGCGGGTGCGTTTCGAGCTCCGGCCGGAGGGGGCGGTGGTACCCGGCGGCAGGGAACCCCCGGCCGCGGTGGCGGCCCGGCCCGCGGCCTGCCCGCTGTCAGCCGGTCGCCTCGGCGCAGGCCGTACGGAGTCGGCGGACGCCCTCGGCGATCTCTCCCGTTCCCGCCACCCCGGCGAAGCTGAGCCTCAGATGGGCGGCGGGCGGCTCGGCGGCGAAATACGGTCTGCCGGGGGCGACGGCGACGCCCACACGCAGGGCCGCGGTCACCACCGTGTCCTCCCCCGCGCCGTCGGGCAGCCGCAACCACACGTGGTAGCCACCGGACGGGACATGGCCGGCGGCGAGGCCGGGGAGCTCCCGGCGCAGCTCGGCCGCCATGGCCTCCCGGCGGGTGCGGAGCTCCGCGGCCACGGTCCGCAGATGGCGGCCCCAGGCCGGGGCACCGACGAGTTCCACAGCCGCCTCCTGGAGGGGGCGCGGGACGAAGAAGCTGTCGACGACCTGGATCGCCCGCAGCCGGGACAGCACCGGACCGTGCGCCGCGAGCGCACCGACGCGCAGGCTCGCCGACGTGACCTTGGTCAGCGAGCGAACGTGGACCACGACGCCGTCGGAGTCGTCCGCGGCCAGCGGCGGTGGCAGCGCTCCGGCGTCCTCATGGGCCAGGTAGCGCGCGAAGTCGTCCTCCACCACGAAGCCTCCCGCCTCGCGCGCCGCCCTCAGGACCGCTTCGCGCCGCCGCGGCGACAGCACGGCCCCGGTCGGGTTCTGGAAGAGCGGCTGGCAGACGAAGACCCGGGCGCCGGTGGCCCGGAACGCCGCCGCGAGGAGTTCGGGCCGTACGCCCTCGGTGTCCACCGGGACCGGCACCGGGCGCAGCCCCGAGGCACGTGCCACCGCGAGCATTCCCGGGTAGGTGGGTGACTCGACCAGGACGGCGGCGCCGGGCGGAGCGAGCGCGCGCAGCGCCGTGGTGAGGGCGCTCTGGCCGCCGGCGGTCACCAGGACGTCGGACGCCCCGACCGGACCGGAGGGCCCGCCGATCTCACGGGCGAACCACTCCCGCAGTTCGGTCAGGCCTTCCACCGGCGGGCGGCCCCAGGCTCCCGGTCGGCGCCCCGCTCTGGCGAGCGCGGCGGCGAGGGCGCGCTCGGGCTGGAGTGCGGGATGCAGATAGCCACCGTTGAACTCGATGACGCCGGGAGGCGGCGCGGCCAGGGTCGCGAGCACGCCCGAGGCGTCGACGGTACGCGGCACGGGTTCCCCCGAAGCCGCCGCGGACTCGGCGCTGAGGGAGAGCTCCTGCCAGGACGTGTCGCGCGGCTCGGGGGCAGGGTCCCTCAGCCGGGCACGGAAGGCACCCGCGCCGGGGCGGGTGACGACCAGCCCCTCGGCAGCCAGGACGCCCAGCGCCCGCGTCACCGTCACGGGGCTCACCCGATAGCGGTCCACCAGCGCCCGACTGGACGGCAGCTTCTCTCCCGGCGAGTAGTGGTTGACCTCTTCGCGCAGGACACCGGCCAGTCCGTCAACACTGCTACGCTCGTGCATGACAGTACAAGATAGCGCTACTGAACCGTTGACGATAGCGGTCGGCAGCGGAACCGCCCTCGCCGCTCTCGGCGTGAGCGCCTTCTCGCTGACGTTCCCGGCGACGGCCTGGGCTCTGGAGGGCCTCGGCCCCTGGAGCGTGACGACCGTCCGCATGGTGCTGGCCGCGCTCATCGCCGGCGGCTGCCTGCTGGCCCTCCGTGCCCTTCCCCGAGCGCTGCCACCGAGCCGGTCTGCTCGTCGTGGCGGCGGGGGTCGTCATCGGTTTCCCGCTGCTGACGACCCTGGCTCTTCGGACCTCCTCGACCTCGCACGCCGCCGTGGTCGTCGGACTGCTCCCGCTCACCACGGCCGCCTTCTCGGCCGTACGCACCGGCGCCCGGCCGTCCCGTACCTTCTGGCTGGCCGCCCTCGCCGGAGCGGCTGTCGTCATCGCCTTCGCCCTGCTGCAGAGCGGCGGCGCCCCGGCCACCGGGGACCTGTATCTGTTCGCCGCCCTGCTGGTGTGCGCGGCGGGCTACACGGAGGGCGGACGGCTCGCCCGCCGCCTCCCCGGCTGGCAGGTCATCGCCTGGGCGCTGGTCCTCTGCCTCCCGGCGGCCGTCCCCGCCGCCGCTCTCGCACTCCACACCGAGCCCGTCCGGCTCTCGGCGCACGCGGTCGCCGGACTGCTCTGGCTCGCCGCGGGCTCGCAGTTCCTCGGCCTGGTGGTCTGGTACCGCGGCATGGCCGTGATCGGCGTCGCCAGGGCCAGCCAGCTCCAGCTCGCCCAGCCGCTGCTCACCCTGCTCTGGGCCGTGCTGCTGCTCGGCGAACACCTCACCCCCGCCGCCCCGCTGACCGCGCTCGCCGTCCTGCTGTGCATCGCGGTCACCCAGCGCGCGAGCACCTGAACGGACGCTTCGGCGGGGGTGCAAGGCGCGCTCACCGCCGTAGACTGACGAGAACGAAGCGCCCTATTCCACCCAGTGGCGCAGCCCCTCCCCCGACTGGAGGTCAACCGGATGGAAGCCAAGAAAGGCGACATGCTGGTCGTGCACGGCAGGACCGTCGGGCATCACGACCGGGAAGCGCAGATCGTCGAGGTCCTGGGGGACCACGGCGAGCCGCCGTACCGAGTGCGCTTCGAGGACGACGGCAAGGAGTGCCTGGTGTCCCCCGGTCCCGACTCGGTGGTGCTGCACAAGGGCGCGCCCCACCCGGGGCGCTGAGCCGCACGCGCCCCCCACGGCTCAGCGCGGCGGGCGCACCGGCGTCGGATAGTGGTCGGCGACCACCCGGGCCATCGCCCCGATCCGGTCGACGACCACTTCCTTGCCGGAGAAGAAGACATGGCCGCGCACCTGCGGCCAGTCCCTGTCGAACGTGAGATGGCGGGACAGCTCCGCCGGGTCCTGCCAGGGTGCGGGTTGCGCCGGGTCGCCCGCCTTGTAGAGGGCCTCACCGATGTACAGGTCGACCCCGGTGCCTTCGACGACGCCGGACCACCAGGGGACGAGGGTGGCGTAGTCGGCCGCCGCGAAGCCGATGTTCCAGTACACCTGCGGGACGATGTAGTCGATCCAGCCCTCGCGGACCCACATGCGGGTGTCGGCGTAGAGGTCGTCGTAGGTCTGCACCCCCGCCCGGGTGTCGGACCCGGCCGGGTCGGTGGTGCGGTTGCGCCAGACGGCGAAGGGGCTGATACCGAAGCGCACCTGGGGCTTGATCTCCTTGATCCGCGCGGCCGTCTCCCGTACCAGGCGGTCGGTGTTGTCGCGGCGCCACGCGGCCCGGTCGGGGAAGCCCTCCCCGTACTCGGCCCAGGCCGCGTCGTCGTCGAAGACCTGTCCGGCGGCGGGATAGGGGTAGAAGTAGTCGTCCCAGTGCACGGCGTCGACGGCGTAGTGCCGGACCGCGTGGAGCATGGCGTCCTGGACGAAGCGCCGGACCTCGGGCAGCCCGGGGTTGTAGTACAGCTTGCCGCCGTAGGGCACCACCCACTCCGGGTGCACGCGCGCGGGATGGCCGGGGACCAGGCGTAACGGGTCGGTGTGGTTGGCGATCCGGTACGGGTTGAACCACGCGTGCAGCTCCAGGCCGCGGCCGTGGGCCTCGTGCACCGCGAAGCCGAGCGGATCCCAGCCGGGGTCCTTGCCCTGCTCTCCCGTGAGGTACTGGGACCACGGCTCGTACGGGGACGGCCACAGTGCGTCCGCGGTCGGTCTGACCTGGAGCACCACGGCGTTCAGCCGCCGCTGTACCGCCGTGTCGAGGAAGCCGGCCAGCTCGGCCTGCTGCTGGTCCGCGGGCAGTCCGGGCCTGGAGGGCCAGTCGCGATTGGCGACGGTCGCGAGCCACATGCCCCGGAACTGCCGCTGCGAACGGCGCCCGCCGTTTCGCTTCCCGCGAGGGGCGTACGCCGTCGCGTCGCCCGCCATCGACGTTCCGGACAGTGCCACCGCAAGCCCGGCGGCTAAGCCTCTTCGAGTGATACGCGGCATTTGTCGCCCCTTCTTGGCTGGGTACGTCCCCCCGTACCGGCCCAGGATGCCTGCCCCGGCCCCCTCGGCACAGGAGGGCGCAGAGTAACGTCTGAGGCCGAGGCGGGCGCCCGGTCCCCTGACCGACCGTCGGGGACGTACGGCCGCCTCGCCGGCCGAAGAAGATCAGCGAAAGGCACGATGTGACCGACATCCAACGCGTCGGAGTGGTGGGCTGCGGCCAGATGGGCGCGGGCATCGCGGAGGTCTGCGCCCGTTCCGGCCTGGAGGTCATGGTCGCGGAGACCACCGGTGAGGCCCTGGAGATCGGCCGTACCCGTCTGACGAACTCCCTCGGCAAGGCCGCGGAGCGCGGCAAGATCACCGAGGATGAGCGGGACGCGGCGCTCGACCTGCTGAGCTTCACGACCGACCTGGGGGAGTTCGCCGACCGGGATCTGGTCATCGAGGCCGTTGTCGAGAACGAGCAGGTCAAGACCGAGATCTTCCAGGTCCTCGACCAGGTCGTGACCCGGCACGACGCGATACTCGCCTCCAACACCTCCTCCATCCCGCTGGTCAAGCTGGCCGTCGCGACCTCCCGCCCCGACCAGGTCATCGGCATCCACTTCTTCAACCCGGCGCCCGTACAGAGGCTGGTCGAGCTGATCCCGGCCCTCACCACGAGCGACGAGACCATCAAGCGGGCCGAGGAGCTCGTCACCGGAGTGCTGGGCAAGCACGCGATTCACGCCCAGGACCGGTCCGGCTTCGTCGTCAACGCGCTCCTCATCCCCTATCTGCTCTCCGCGATCCGCATGTTCGAGTCGGGCATCGCGAGCCGTGAGGACATCGACAACGGCATGGAACTGGGCTGCGCCCACCCCATGGGCCCGCTGAAGCTCTCGGACCTGATCGGTCTGGACACCGTCGCCTCCGTCGCCCAGTCGATGTACGAGGAGTTCAAGGAGCCGCTGTACGCCGCTCCGCCGCTGCTCCAGCGGATGGTGGACGCGGGCCGTCTCGGCCGCAAGACCGGCTCCGGCTTCTATCTGTACGACTGACCGTCCGCGACAAGCCGCCTCTCCGGCGAAGCTCTGTCCCCGCGCGGCGTGACGAGCAGGCACCGCCCGGTCTTCCGCGCCTCTGCGCCTCCCTGGGCTCCCGCCTCCGTGGACCGCATCGCCGTGGATCCGCGCCTCTGCGGCTCCCTGGATCCGTGGCGCGCCTCTGCGGCTCCCTGGATCCGCACCTCTGTGCCTCCGTGCCCACAGGGCGCCGCCCCGTTCGCCATGACCGTACGAACGGGGCGGTGGGCCGCTGGGCTCGGGGCAGACCCGCGGCCCGGTTCCGAGGTGGCTCCCGGAGTCGCATGAAGAGTCAACCACTGCGCTGAGCGGACCGGCAGCGTGTGCGGCCCGGCGGCGCGGGTGCAGGTTTCACACGGGGCGCGCGGCGGATGCCCGCATATTCCTCCCGCACACTCTCCCGCCCCGTCCGGCCCGGTTGTTGACTCGGGATCGTACGGCTGACAGGCGGGCCGCGCCCCTGGAAGCGGCCGCGTGGAGACGACTCCTGCTGAGGAGCGGACGTGACCACCGAACCCGAGCAAGCCGTGGTAGCCGCGGAGTTCGCAGAGCTTCGCCGCATCCTTGATGTGGGCCTCGCCCGCATCGACGGCCAACTCGCCCTTCTCGCCCAGCGGAACGATCAGACGGATCGGGACCTGGCCGAACTGGCCGTACGGGTCGCCGCGTTGGAGCACAGCCGCTGGCCGCTACCGTCCGTTGCCGCGCTCACCGGCGTGTGTGCACTCGCCGTCACCGCCTGGCAGGCCACCGGCCACTGAGGGCAGCGGCGGGGCCCTGTCCGAGCAATCCCGGCCCGGCCCCCGGCCACGCCCCTCCGCCATGCGTTCGCCGCCGCCCCTGCTTCCGCGGCGCGGCCGGGGCGCCCCCGAACGAAGCCCGGGGACCGCCGTGGCCCGGCCCCGCCGGGTACAGCGCTCCGCCGCGGACGGAACCTGGTGCCGCGCCGGCCAAGGTTTGCCCAGTGGCGAGGTGGCCTGGTGCATCGGCCGCAAGGCGCCCGATGGGCCTCTGGGCCCCCATGCCGACGGCCGGCGGAGGGCCTGCTCGGCCGATCGGGCACCGCGGATGGGGCCCTCCGCCGGCCTCCGGCCGGAGGACCCCCAACCCAGCGGTAGCTGGGGAAGTGCGTGCCGGACGTCGCGGACCTGGGGCACTCCCCCAGCCTTCGGCCGGGGGCACCCCCACCCGGACGGAGTCCGGGTGCGGGACTGTTGAAACGCGCCCTAGCCCAGGCGGAGATGGTGCAGAAGCAGCAGGGCCGCGGCCATGTTCGCGGCGGGGACCTCCCCCCGCGCGACCATGTCCGGGACCAGCTTGAGCGGCACCCATTCGCGGCGGTCGGACTCGAAGTCGTCCTCCGGGTACCCGACATAGGTGGCCTCGTCGGACCAGTAGATGTGGTGCCGGGCGTCGGTGAGCCCGTTCGAGGGCTCGACGGTCAGCAGGCGGCGCAGCCTGCCGGGCCGCCAGCCGGTCTCCTCCTCCATCTCCCGGGCCGCGGCGGCCGCGATGTCCTCGCCGTCCTCGACGACGCCCGCCGCGAGCTCCCATCCCCAGGTGCCGGTGATGAAACGGTGCCGCCACAGCAGGAGCACCTCGTTGGCGTCGTTGACCGCCGTGGCCACCGCGACGGGCCGCAGCCGGATCACGAAGTGGTCGAGGTGCCGTCCGTCGGGGAGTTCGACATCGGCGAGGTTGACCCGGAACCAGCGGTTCTCGTACACGGTCTGCTCCCTGAGGTTCTTCCATCGCACGCGTCCGCCACCTTCCGCCGTGTGGATGGCAACATTCGCAAGTTCTCAGCGGGAGAGCGAGCGCTCACAGGGGAACGCGCAGCGCACCGTCGATCCGCTCGGCCGCCTCGGACGTCGCCGCGCACTTGCTGGCGACGAGGTGTTCCCGTACGGCACGGAGCCGGTCCCGCAGCCGCTGGGACTCCATACCGCGGGCCTGTTCGGTCATCTCCACCGCGGTGGCCACCGCCCGGTCGGCCTCTCCCTGACGCAGCTCGATATGGGTGAGCATGGCCAGGCGGTGGACCCGGCCCCGGTCGTGGGCGGGGGTGCCGACGGCGGCCGCGGCGTGCTCGCGAGCGGCCCGCAGGTCACCGAGGCTGAACAGGGCCTCCGCCACCTGCACATTGACCAGTCCGGGCTGCACATAACCGGTCTCGGCGGGCTCCTGTCCGCGGCGGATACGGCCGGCCGACGTCTCCGCGCTCCGGATGCAGGACAGTGCACTCGCCCCGTCGCCGAGCCGCGCGTACGACTTCGCCTGCATCGCGTACAGATCCGAGGCCAGGGCGGGGGTGATGTGCGGGCCCGCGGAGCGCAGCGCGGACTCAGCGAAGGCGACGGCCTGCCGGAACTCGCCCATGAACAGGCACTGGTTGACCAACAGGGCGATGACGTAGGCGCCGAGGCCGCGGTCGCCGCTGGCCTTGGCGAGCCGCAGCGCCTGGTGGAAGTACCGCTGTGCCAGGCCGTGGGCGTCCGAGTCGTACGCGCAGATACCGGCCACGGCCACCAGCCCGCCGGTGGCGCGGTGCAGCTGGCGTCCGGCGGCGTCGGTGTAGCTGCCCCGCAGCAGCGGTGCCGTCTCCGAGTTGAGGAAGCCCACGATACGAGCCCTGGTCGCGATCCCGCCGGCCTTGCGGTACATCTGCTCGTAGTGGGCGCGGGCGGCCCGCAGCATGTCGATGTCGGCCATGCCGACGCAGGTCTGGCCGCTGCGGGAGACATCGGCGTCCTCAGGTGGGTTCTCCCACTCCCACACGGGGATCACGGCCGGTGTGCCGGTCAGCGCCGGCGCCCCCACCACATGCGGACGCTGCTGTTCGTCGGAGCGCCAGAGCGCGGTGGCCCGGTCGACGAAGCCCGACAACGGGGTGCTCGGGGTGTGGCCGCTCCCGGCGGTGCCGAGCCCGATGTCGTCGAGGGTCAGCGCACGGTGCAGCCGCTCGCCGAGGACTTCGCAGATCAGGTCGGGGACGCGACCGCGGGGGCGCTGCCCCTTGAGCCAGCGGGCCACCGCGGTGTGTTCATAGCGCAGTGCCATACCGCGGGCGCGCCCCGCCTCGTTGATGTGGGCGGCCAGCCCGGCGTGGGAGATACCTGCTTCGTCGAGGACGGCGTCGAGCAGGGTGTTGGGCTCCATGGTGCCCTCCGGGTGTGCTCGGTGAGCTCAGCGTAGTGGAACCGTACGCACACGGGGTGTGAACCGGCCGCCCGGGAGCGCGAGTTCGGACTCCCCGATCCCGGGTGCACGCCCGCTCACACGGATGCCCGTACGCGGCCCCCGCCCCGGTCCGATGCCCGTACGACGCCGCCCCGCCCACCCGGTCCGGGACTCACCGATGCCCGTACGCGGCCCCGCCCACCCCGCTCGGGTGGGGCAGCAGCACGGTGCGGTGTGCGTACCCCCCGGCCGTCTCGGCTGATCGGCAGGCGGCGACGACGGGGGTACCCGCCTCGGCGACACGGCGGAGACCGGCCCAGACCCGGCGGCGCCCGGCGGCGTCGAGACCTTCGTCGGCGGACGCGACCAGGACTACGGCGGGCCGGTGCACCAGCGCGAGCGCGAGGGCCAGCAGCAACTGCTCGGCGGGGCCCAGATCTTCGTACCGGGCATGACGGAACAGATCCCCCGGCACGGCCCCCGTGGCCGTCTCCGTCACGGTCAGTCCGACGGCGGCCAGGGTTCGGAGCATCGCTTCGCCTCGGATACGCCTGCCGCGCCGGGCGCCCGCAAGGAGGTCGCCGACTCGGCGGTACGGGTCCGGGGCGCCGGCTCCTCGGGCCCGGACGTGCGCGGGCCGGCGGCCGACGGCCGGCCGGGCGGCGAGGGCACGCAGCAGGGAAGCGCGGGCGGAATCGTCCGGCCCGATCACGGCGAGGAGTTCGCTCCCGGGCGCCTTCGGTGCGGCGGGGTGCACAGGGCCGCGGGAGGGGTGCGGAGGAGTGCCGTCCGCGGTGAGGGACGTCCCGCGTCCGGTCGTCGCTGCGGCCATGTCTGCCCTCTCCTCGCCTGGGCGGTCGGGGCCCTACATCTACCAATCGCGAGAGGAAACGGCGCTGCGGCACTCCGTGCCGTGCACGCGACGCGCCCGGTCGGCGGCGGGGCGGGAGCGGCGGCGTACCGCGTACGGCACCCCGGTCCGGCAGGGCGACTCGCGCGGACCTGAGCGCCCATGTGTGTGTCCGGGCGGGGTCTGGTGTGTCCGGCGGCCTGGTGTGTCCGGGCGGCCTCGTGTCCATGCGGCCTGGTGTGTCCGTGCGGGAGCTGGTGTGTCCCTGGCCGGTCGTCCCGGGCGGGGATGCAGCGGGTCGCCTCCGCGGCGACACGGCCGTGGGCGGCCGGGGCCGCTACGGGACAGCCTCGGCGTCGGCCACCGACGCGGCGGTCGACGCGGCCGGTACGCGGTCACGGTCGTTGCGCAGCACCATCAGCGCGACATCGTCCGTGAGGCGGCCGCCGCTGTGCCGGAGCAGGGCGGCGTGCACACCGTCGACCACCGAGCGCGGGACGATCCCGGAGGCGCCGTCGGTGCCGCCCGCACCGCCGCCCTCAGCCGCGGCCACCAGAGCGTGGTGCAGGGGAAAGAAGTTCCCCGACGCGTCGCGGGCGTCCTCCGCACCGTCGGTGTGCACCACGAGTGTGTCGCCGGGCCCCATCCAGGGCCAGTGGAGCTCCGGCAGCTCCGTGGGCAGCGGGAAGGGCCCGAGCGGAGGCAGCGGTTCGCAGCCCCCCAACCGTACGGCCCGCACCCGGCCCGCCGCGCTCCGGGTCAGCAGATACGGCCATGGGTGACCGCAGTTGAGTGCCGTCACACCCCCGTGTTCGCTCACCTCCAGCAGGAGTACGGTGACGAACTCCTCGGCGAGCCGGCTGTCCTGGTCCGCCTCGTCCGCCCCCGGCCGCTCCGCACGCTCCCGCAGATGCCGCTCCATCGCGCGATCCAACCGCCGCAGCACGCCGGGGAGTTCCGGCTCGTCATGGGCCGCATCCCGGAAGCTGCCGAGCAGGGCCGCGACCGCGCCGATGGCGGCGAGACCGTGACCGCGTACGTCCCCGATGACGATACGGACGCCGTGCCGCGTGGCCAGGGCCTCGTAGAGATCGCCGCCCACCAGGGCCGCCCGGGTCGCGGAGAGGTGACCGGCGGCCACCGTCAGGCCTGCGAGCCGCGGCGGGAGCGGGCGCAGCAGCACCTGTTGGGCGGCGGTGGCGACCTCGCGGCTCCGCTCCAGCTCCCGTAGGAGACGTATTCTGCGGCCCGTCGTCAGATAGCTGGCCGCGACGACAGCCAAGATCGCACAGCAGGTGCCGACCCGGGGTCCGATGCTGTTCTCCGGCTCGACGGCGCTCAGTGGGATCAGGGCGAGGGCCGCGCAGACCCCGCCCAGGACCACACAGGGGCGACGGCCACTGCCCGCGCAGGCAATGGCGGGGGCGGCGGCCAGCAGCTGGACGGCCTGCGCGCCGCTCGGCCGGAACAGCTCCCAGGCCACAACCCCGAGAACCCAGAAGCCGGGAAGGGCGAAGACGAAACAGCGCCAGACCCATGACACACCTCGCGATGCCCTACCCCACCCCCTGGTACGGATCATGCACGCGGCCTCCCCTGGCAGGCTCTGTGGGCGGTCGTTCAGTTCCGGGCGGGACCGTACGGCGGTCATACGCCATGCGGCGGCCATGGGAGCCTTGACGACCGGCTCGATTCTGACAACTGTGCGCACTGGAGTAAGCACTATCCGTCGATATCCCACCCGATCGGGTGACGCCGCTCTTGCGCGATCGCTTATCGCGCATCGGCCCGGACGGGTCCCACGAGGCCGTGGACCGTCATGCGCTGTCCGGCGGCGGCTGGCAGCGAGGACACCACACCGTACGGCGACCGCCTACCCGGCTGTGGCGCAGCGCGGTCCCGCAACGGGGGCACGTCGCGTCGGGGTCGTCGCGCCGACCGGTGAGCCAGGACGGTCGTGGCGGCACCCTCCCCACTTTCACCGAGGCCCTCAGCACACGACGCATCTCGGTATGGATGCTCCGGACCTCTTCGCCGGTGAGGTCGCGCACGGGCCGCGAGGGGTGCACGCGTGCCCGCCACAGGATCTCGTCGACAAGAAGGTTCCCGAGCCCCGCGATGACCGACTGCTCCATGAGCGCCGGTTTGATGCTCCCCCGCCGGCCGGAGATGCGTGCGCCGAACTCGGCGCGGTCCACGGTCAGCGCGTCCGGGCCCTGTTCGTCGAGGACCCGTTCAACGGTCTCGTCGCCGCCGAGCCAGATTCCCTGCAGCTTGCGCTGGTCCCGGTAGCGCAGCTGGTCGTCGTCCCGATCGAGGGTGAAGACCACCCGGTCGTGCGGATCGACCGGCTCGGACGCGGAGCAGCAGACCAGTTGCCCGGTCATCCCGAAGTGCAGCAGCAGGGTCGGACCGTCGGTGGGGGCGACCAGCCACTTGCCGTGGCGCTCGGGTTCGGTGAACCGGTGACCCTCCAGGTCGCGCTTCAGCCGCCCCGGGGTCACGCCGTGCAGTACCCCCGCGTCGGCCACATCGATCCGTTCGATACGGCGCCCCCGCGCGCAGGAGACCAGGGTTTCGCGGAACCCTTCGACATCCGGCAACTCCGGCATGGCATCCACCCGTGGCCGTGGGCCCGCGCTTTCTGTGACCCCTGTGTCTCCAGCGTCGCACGGGTCCTGACGCGGCGCGTCCGCGGCGCAGGGGCCTCGCGCGGCGCCGTCCGCGCCGCCGGGTGACCACCGCGGGAAGACGTGGTGGTGCGGCCGGGCACGAGCGGACGGTACAGGGGCCCGGAGCGGACGGCCGGATTGCTGCCGTCAGTTGGCGGCGAGGCTGCCCGCGCGGCGGTCATGAAGCGGTCCCTGTGCTCCTCGGGGTGCTCGTTCACCTCGTCGCCGCCGATATCCGCCACGGCGCATACACCGACGGGCCCGGCCGAGGACACGGGCTCCGCCAACGAAGTCGGCGGAGCAGCAGGGAGCGGGTGCACCCGGCGGCCGGGTGCACCCACTCCTCTCACATCACTGCGGGCCGCGGGCCGCGGGCCGCTACGCCCCGCGCAGCACCGCTCCCGTGCGCTCGGCCGCAGCCGCGACGGCGGCGTCGCGGGCTGCCGACGCCTCCTCCACGGTCAGCGTCCGGTCGGGGGCGCGGAACCGCAGCGCGTACGCCAGCGACTTGTTGCCCTCGCCGAGCTGCTCGCCGGTGAAGACGTCGAACAGCCGCAGCGACTCGAGGAGTTCACCGGCACCGGCTCGCAGGGCCGCCTCGACGTCGGCTGCCGGGACGCCGGCGTCCACCACCAGAGCGACGTCCTGGGTCGCCACCGGGAAGGTCGAGACGTGCGGGGCCTGGACGGGCCCGGCCGCCGCCCGCTCCAGACGGTCGAGCTCGATCTCCATCGCACTGGTGCGCTCCGGCAGGCCGAGTGCCTTGATGACCCGCGGGTGCAGCTCACCGGCGTGGCCGACGAGCACCTCCTCGCCGTCGACCACGGCCAGCAGAGCGGCGCAGCGGCCCGGGTGCCAGGGCGCGTGCTGGTCCTGGCGGACGATCAGCTCCACCCCGGCCTCGCGGGCGACGGTACGACCTGCCTCGACGGCGTCCGCCCAGGTCGCCGGGCGGGCCTCGGCCCACCAGCCCGCCTGTTCGCGGGCGCCGGCGAGGACGACGGCCACGCGCCGTGGCTGCGCGGGCAGCGCGGCGTTCAGCCGGGCGATCTCCTCGTCGGTCGGGCGGCGGTCGACGGGCGGCCGTACGGGCTCCGCCTCGTCGCCCGTCGGCCGGAAGACGAGTCCGGTCTCGAAGAGCGCGAGATCGTGCTCGCCGCGGCTGTGGTTGCGGTGCAGCGCGGCCAGCAGGCCGGGCAGCAGGGTGGTGCGCAGTGCGGGCTCGGTGTGCGAGAGCGGGTTGACCAGCCGTACGACATCACGGCGCGGGTCGTCCGCGTCGAGCCCGAGGTCGTCGAAGACCTGCTCGCCGATGAAGGGGTAGTTCGGCGCCTCGACGTACCCGGTGCCGGCGAGTGCACGGCCCACCCTGCGGTGCAGCCGCTGCCGCTCGGTCAGACCGCGGCCGGCGGGCGGCCGCGGCAGGGTCGACGGCAGGTTCTCGTACCCCTCCAGCCGGATGACCTCTTCGGCGAGGTCGTTCGGGTCGGTGAGGTCGGGCCGCCAGCTGGGCAAGGTGACGGTCAGCTCGTCCTGGCCGTAGACGTCGCAGCCGACCTGCTGGAGGCGGCGGACGACGGTCTCACGGCCGTAGCCGACGCCCGCGACGCGGTCCGGGTGGTCGGCGGGGATACGGATGGTGCGCGGCCCGCTGGGGGTGACGACCTCCGTGACACCGGCCTCGGCGGTGCCGCCCGCGAGCAGCACCAGCAGATCGACGGTCCGCTGGGCGGCCGCCGCGGCGGCCTGCGGGTCGACGCCCCGCTCGAAGCGCTTGGACGCCTCGGAGGACAGCTTGTGGCGACGGGAGGTGCGGGCGATCGCGATCGGGTCGAAGTGCGCGGCCTCGATGACGATCTCGGTGGTGCCCCTGGCCTCGCCGGTCCCGGGATCGACGACGGGCTCGGCGATCTCGGTGTTGGCCCCGCCCATGACGCCCGCGAGGCCGATGGGACCGGAGTTGTCGGTGATCACCAGGTCCTCGGGGTCGAGGACGCGCTGGGTGCCGTCGAGGGTGGTGAACTTCTCCCCCGGCGTGGCGCGGCGCACCCCGATCGGCCCGTCGACCCGGGAGCGGTCGTAGGCGTGCAGCGGCTGGCCGAGTTCGAGCATCACATAGTTGGTGATGTCGACCGCGAGCGAGACCGGGCGCATCCCGGCCTTCTGCAGCCGGCGCTGCAGCCAGATCGGGGAGCGCGCCTCCGGGTCGACGCCGGTGACCGTACGGGCGGTGAAGCGGTCGCAGCCCACAGGGTCGTCGATCTCGACCTGGTAGCCGTAGGAGTTGGGGGACGGCACGTCCAGCAGCGCCGGATCGCTGAGCGGCAGGCCGTACGCGGTGGCCGTCTCGCGCGCGACTCCCCGCAGGGACAGGCAGTAGCCGCGGTCGGGGGTGACGGCGATGTCGAGCACCTCGTCGTAGAGCTCGAGCAGCTCGATGGCGTCGGTGCCGGTCTCGTGCTCCGGAGGGAGCACGATGATGCCGTCGTGCTCGTCGGACATGCCCAGCTCGCTCGCGGAGCAGATCATGCCCTCGGAGGTCCTGCCGTAGGTCGTGCGCGCGGTGATCTGGAAGTCACCGGGCAGCACGGCGCCGGGCAGCACGACGACGACCTTGTCGCCCACCCGGAAGTTACTGGCACCGCAGATGATGTTCTGCGGCTCGCCGGTGCCATTGGCCTGGCCGACATCCACCTGGCAGTAGCGGATCGGCTTCTTGAACTCCGTCAGCTCCTCGATGGCCAGCACCTTGCCGACCACCAGGGGGCCCTTGAGGCCGGTGCCGAGCTGCTCGACCCTCTCGACCTCGAGCCCCGCGGAAACGAGCTTGGCCTGTACGTCACGACCGGTCTCACCGGCCGGCAGGTCGACGTACTCCCGCAGCCAGGAAAGCGGGACCCGCATCAGATCTCCATCCCGAAAGGCCGGGTGAAGCGAACGTCACCCTCGACCATGTCTCGCATGTCCTCGACGTTGTGGCGGAACATCAGCATCCGCTCGATGCCGAACCCGAAGGCGAATCCGCTGTACTTCTCCGGGTCGATACCGGCGGCGATCAGGACCCGCGGGTTGACCATGCCGCAGCCGCCCAGTTCGATCCAGCCCTCGCTGCCGCAGGTGCGGCACGGGCGGTCCGGGTCGCCGACCGACGCGCCCCGGCACACGTAGCACTCCATGTCCATCTCGGCGGACGGCTCGGTGAAGGGGAAGAAGTTCGGCCGCAGCCGGGTGCTCATGTCCTCGCCGAAGAGCGCCCGCACCATGTGGTCCAGGGTGCCCTTGAGGTCCGCCATGGTCAGGCCCTCGTCGATGGCGAGCAGCTCGACTTGGTGGAAGACGGGGGTGTGGGTGGCGTCCAGCTCGTCGGTGCGGAACACCCGTCCGGGGCAGATCACATAGACGGGCGGCTCACGGTCGAGCATGGAGCGGACCTGCACCGGCGAGGTGTGGGTGCGCAGCACGACACCGGACTCCTCCCCCGTGTCCTTCGAGCCGTCGGGGCCCTGGACGAAGAAGGTGTCCTGCATGGCGCGGGCAGGGTGGTCCGGCGGGAAGTTCAGCGCGTCGAAGTTGAACCACTCCGCCTCGACCTCGGGGCCCTCGGCGACCTCGTAGCCCATGGCCACGAAGATGTCCTCGATGCGCTCGGAGAGGGTGGTCAGCGGGTGCCGGGCGCCGGCGGGGGTGCGGTCGTACGGCAGCGTGACGTCCACCGCCTCCTCGACCAGCACGCGTGCGTCGCGCTCCGCCTCCAGCTCCTCCTGGCGGGCCTTGAGCGCTCGGTTGACCTCGCCGCGGGCGCCTCCGACGCGCTTGCCCGCGTCCGCCTTGGCGTGCGGCGGAAGCGCTCCGATCTCCCGGTTGGCCAGGGCCAGCGGGGACCGGTCGCCGCTGTGGGCGACCTTCGCTTCGTGCAGGGCTTCGAGGTCGCCGGCCGCCGAGATGGCGGCGAGCGCCTCGTCGCGCATACGGGCGATCTCTTCCGGTTTCAGTGCCTCGACCTCGACAGGGTCGTACGACTTATTGGGTGCCGACATCTCTTCCCATGTTTCCGAATTGGCTGGATGGCGCTGCCCACGCTCGGTGGCAAGGCGGCCGAGGCTGCCAAAGGTGCCAAAGGCCGAGTCTACGGGGCGCGAGGTGCGTGTGCCCCCACCGGAGGCCCGGGGGGAACCGGCGGGGATCTCGCGGGGAAGAAGCCCGCGGGCCGCTCAGGCCATGAAGGCCGGGGCGCCCACGGGCAACGTAAATCGGAACTGGGCGCCGCCGCCGGGGGCCCGGCCGACCTCGATCACACCGCCGTGCGCTTCCACGATGCCCTTGACGATGTACAGCCCCAGGCCGGTGCCGCCGCGCTTGCTGCCCCGCCAGAAGCGGGTGAAGACGCGGCTCATCGACTCCTCGGGGATGCCGGGGCCCTCGTCGCTCACGGTGACGGCCGTTCCTTCTTCCTGAATACGGGTGGGGGCGGGTGCCACCTCGATGGTGACGGTTCCCTCGCCGTGCCGCACCGCATTTTCCAGCAGATTGCCCAGCACCTGGTCGACTTTGTCGGGATCCGCCCACAGCTCGGGGAGCGGGCTCACGGTCCGGACGTCGAAGCGGTCGTCGGGCTGTCCGGTGCCGGTGAGCGAGGCCACATGGCGCTGTACGGCCGCCACCATGTCCACGGGCTGGCGGCGGAGCTCCAAGCGGCCGGAGTCGATGCGGGAGATGTCGAGCAGCTCGGCAATGAGCCGGGTGACGCGGTTGGCGTCGGCGTCGACGGTCTCCAGCATCAGTTTCTTCTGGTCGTCGGTGAACCGCTCCCACTTGGCGAGCAGCGTCGCGGTGAAGCCCTTCACCGAGGTCAGCGGGGAGCGCAGCTCATGGGCGACGGTGGCGATCAGCTCGGCGTGGCTGCGCTCGGTGCGGCGGCGCGCCTCGGTGCCACGGAGGGTGATGACCAGCCGGTGGACGGGCCCGGTGGGACTGCGGCGTACATAGCGGGCGGAGACCAGCACCTCACGGCCGCCGGGCAGCAGCAGATTGCGCTCCGGCTGTCCGACGCGGGTGGCGAGCCCGCCGTACGGGTCGGTCACGGTCCACCAGCGGCGGCCTTCCAGATCCTCCAGGGGCAGCGCGCGCTCGAACCGGCGGCCGATCGCCTCGGCGGGGCTGAGCGCGGTGATACGGGCGGCCGCGGCGTTGAAGCAGAGGATCCGGCCGGTCTCGTCCGCGACGACGAGACCGTCGGGCAGATCGTCGGGGTCCAGGCCGAGTTCGGGAAGGGCGGTTCGGGGAGTGCCCGGTGCTGGAAGACCGGGTTCGGGAAGGCCGGGTTCAGGACCGGACGGAGAGTCGGATGCACTCCGGTTCCGGGCGCACTCGGCCGAAGTCCTGGCATCCATCCCCGCACCCCCCTTTCGGGCCCCCCGCGGCGCAACCCTACTAGCTCGGGGTGACGGAGCGGCACCCTCCGGCTGCACGCTGCGCACGAGCGGATGCATAGAGGCACACGGCGGCGGCCGTTGCGAGGTTGAGGCTTTCGGCCTTGCCGTGAATGGGCACGCGCACCACCGTGTCCGCGAGTGCGCGGGTCTCCTCCGGGAGCCCCCACGCCTCGTTGCCGAAGATCCAGGCGGTGGGACGGCCCAGGACGCCTTCGTCGAGCTCGGTGTCGAGGTCGCGCTCGCCCGCGCCGTCGGCGGCGACGATCCGTACGCCGGCCTTCTGGAGGCCCTGAACGGCCTGCTCGACGGGCACCCCCACCGCGACGGGAAGGTGGAACAGGCTGCCGACCGAGGCCCGTACGGCCTTGGGGTTGTAGAGGTCGACGGACGCGTCGGTGAGGACGACGGCGTCGGCCCCCGCGGCGTCGGCGCAGCGCAGCACGGTTCCGGCGTTGCCGGGATCCCGGACGTTGGCCAGGACGGCGACGAGCCGCGGGCGGGCGGCGAGGATCTCGTCGAAGGGCTGGTCGAGGAAGCGGCAGACCCCGACCAGGCCCTGTGGCGTCACGGTCTGCGAGAGGTCGGCGACGACATCGTCCCCCGCGGTGTGAACGCGCGCTCCGGCGTCCCGGGCGGCCTCGATGATGCCCGCGTGCCGGTCGGCGGCCTCGGCGGTGGCGAAGAGCTCGGTCAGGGTGGGCTCGCCGCCACCGCGGTGCAATGCCGCCTCGCGTACGGCCTGTGGTCCTTCGGCGATGAACCGGCGCTCCTTCACCCGGAAGTTGCGCCGGGCCAGCCGGCGGGCGGCGGCGACGCGGGAGGAACGCGGGGAGATCGGCTCGGCAGGGCCCATGGGCGGCGGCTCACTTCTTCGGACAGCTCGGGGACGGGTCTTCGGTCGGGGACGGGTCTTCGGTCGGCTCGGGGGCGGGCCGGGACGCGTCGGGAACGGACGGACGCATACGGCCTCGGCGCGGACGCGTACTCACCGGCGCGGACGCGTACGGTCACGGTCACGTACGCAGCGTACGGACGACGCCCGGACACGCACGCCTGCGGACGCGGGCGCATACGGACGGATGGGGCTCGGACGGGACGGGCGCGGGCCATACGGATGCGGGCGCGGACGCGTACCGGACGGGCGCGGACGCGTACCGGACGGGCGCAGACAGCGACGGACCCGCAGACCGGGAGGCCTGCGGGTCCGCTGAACGCTGTCGGATCGCCGGGTCAGGCGGCCTTCGGCGCGTTGACGTCGCTCGGCAGCGCCTTCTGGGCCACCTCGACGAGCGCGGCGAAGGCGTTGGCGTCGTTGACCGCCAGCTCCGCGAGGATCTTGCGGTCCACCTCGATGTTGGCGGCCTTCAGACCCTGAATGAAGCGGTTGTAGGTGATGCCGTTGGCGCGGGCAGCGGCGTTGATCCGCTGGATCCACAGCTGACGGAAGTCGCCCTTGCGCTTCTTGCGGTCGTTGTAGTTGTAGACCAGGGAGTGGGTGACCTGCTCCTTGGCCTTGCGGTACAGGCGGGAACGCTGGCCGCGGTAGCCGCTGGCCTGCTCGAGGATCGCCCGGCGCTTCTTGTGAGCGTTGACTGCCCGCTTGACGCGTGCCACTTGTTAACTCCTTGTACGGGGCCGCGGGTGAGTCACACGACCCGGAATCGGATAGGTCCCGGTGTACGGCGTACGCCCCGGTCTGCGACGTCGTGCGACGCCCGGGGCGGGTACGTCACTTGCCGAGAAGCTTCTTGATCTTCTTGGCGTCGGCCGGGGCCATCTCGGTCTTGCCGGCAAGGCGGCGCGTCAGCGTGGACGGCTTGTGCTCGAGAAGGTGGCGGCGACCGGCGCGCTGGCGCATCACCTTGCCGGAGCCGGTGAGCTTGAAGCGCTTGCTGGCACCACTGTGCGTCTTGTTCTTCGGCATGTCGCCGTTCTCTCCTCGTCGGTGGCGCTTCCGGTTCAGCAAGCCGGTGAAACCGGCATACGGAAGCGTCAGCTGTTTCGGTTGGTGTCCGGGGCCGGAGCCCCGTCTTTCCCGGAGGGAACCGGGATCACGCCTCGACGTGCTCCTCGGCCGCCTCGGCGGGGGCGCCGCTGCGCTCCGCCTTGCGGGCGGCCTGCGCCTCACGGGCTTCGGCCATCGCCTCGGTCTTCTTCTTGTGCGGGCCGAGGACCATGATCATGTTTCGGCCGTCCTGCTTCGGGTTGGACTCGACGAAGCCGAGGTCCTGGACGTCCTCCGCCAAACGCTGCAGCAGTCGGTAGCCCAGCTCGGGGCGGGACTGCTCGCGGCCACGGAACATGATCGTGATCTTGACCTTGTCGCCCTGCTTGAGGAACCGGACGACGTGACCCTTTTTGGTGTCGTAGTCGTGCGGGTCGATCTTCGGCCGGAGCTTCATCTCCTTGATGACCGTGTGCGCCTGGTTTTTGCGCGCCTCACGTGCCTTCATGGCCGACTCGTACTTGAACTTCCCGTAGTCCATGAGCTTGCACACCGGCGGACGGGCGTTCGCCGCCACCTCGACCAGGTCGAGGTCGTACTCCTGCGCAAGCTCCAGTGCCTTGGCAAGCGGCACGATGCCGACCTGCTCGCCACTGGGACCGACGAGTCGCACCTCGGGGACTCGGATCCGGTCGTTGATGCGGGGCTCGGCGCTGATGGGGCCTCCTCGGTTGCACCACGCGATTGCCTGGCGGACAACCGCGTCACGTCTGTATCTGTCGACCCCTGCCCCGGACGCGGAAAACGCCCCGAACGGGACACAGGCGGAGCTCCTCGCGAACCGGGAACACCGCCGCGGCTCACCGCGGGGCGCATCGGGCAGCTCCGCGTCGTCCGTACGGAACGACGGGCGCTGCCTGACCGGTGACCCACCGATCCGTGGGATCGGTCAGGTGGGAGTTCGGAGCCTCCACTTGCGGGCCGGGCACAGGCGTGTCCGGCCGGTCAATCAACAAGCATACCAGCGTCCGGGCCAGGTCCCCACCCGTGTGGACGGGGCCATAGGCTGAGGTCAACCGTCCAGCCGAAAGTGAAGCCTGAAGCCATGAGTGACGCCACCCCGCAGCAGCCGACGCCCGAGCCCCAGGGGCAGGCGCCCGATTTCGACACGATGACCCGCGATATCGCGGACGTGCCCGCGGTCGAGGTCATCACGACGGTCGCCGTGCACCTGATGAGCGCGGCCGCGGTGAATCTGGGGCTGGCCGAGGACGGCTCCGACCACAAGGACCTGGACGAGGCGCGCAAGCTGATCACTGCGCTGGCCGGTCTGGTCACCGCGAGCGCGACCGAGGTCGGCTCGTACCACGCCTCGCCGCTGCGCGACGGACTGAAGTCGCTCCAGCTGGCCTTCCGGGAGGCGTCCGTGGTGCCGGACGAGCCGGGCCAGGGTCCGGGCGAGAAGTTCACCGGCCCCGTCTACGGCTGACGCCCCGACCAGGCGGTCCCGTTACGGGTCGTGTCCAGACCGTCCCGTTACGGGCGATGCCCCGGCCCGGTCGTCCCGTACGGGCGATGCCCCGGCCTGACGTTCTCGTTACGAGTGGTGCCCTGACCGGCGGCCCCGTCTACGCCTGACGCCCTGACGGAGCGGTCCCGTCACGGGTGATGCCCCCGGGCCCGGCGGCCCGACCACGGCCGAACGCCCCGGACCGACGCCCCGTCCACCGCGCACTCCCCGGACCGTCGGCCCCGTCCACCGCGCACGCCCCGGCCCAGGAGTCCACCGCCTACGGCTGAGGCCTGCCCGGCGACACCGTCTCGGCTGACGATCGCCCGGGCTGTCGGCCCGTTCGCGCTCGAACGGAGTCGAGGGCGTCGGCGCCGAGAACGGAACGGAGCGGCGGTCCCTCCGTCACTCGGATACGTCCGTAGTGGCGGCCCGGGTGACCCCGAGCGGCCCGGCCGGGTGCGTGAGGCCGTACACGAGCGCGGCGAGCGCCCCGCCGACCAGCGGCGCGATGAGGAACAGCCAGATCTGCGCCATCGCGTCCGCGCCGGCGAAGAGCGCGGGGGCGAGGCTGCGCGCCGGGTTGACCGAGGTGCCCGTCAGCGGGATCCCCACCAGGTTGACCACGGCCAGGCTCAGACCGATCGGCAGACCGGCCAGACCGATCACCACCAGATCACGGGTCACGGCCAGATAGACATAGACCAGCAGAAACGTCAGCACGATCTCGGCGAGGAACGCGCCGAAGATATTGACCCCCACGGCCGAGCGGTATCCGTAGCCGTTGCTGCCGAACCCGCCGGTCGTCTCCAGCCCCGGTACTTGTTCGGCCAGCAGGAACAGCAGGGCCGCTCCGACGACAGCGCCGATCAGCTGCGCGACCACGTACTCCAGCGCCGTACGGGGCGTGATGCGCTTGGCCAGCAGCATGCCCAGGGTGACCGCCGGGTTCAGATGACAGCCCGAGACCGGGCCGAAGGTGTAGGCGAGCGCGAGCAGGACGAAGCCGAACGTCAGGGCGATGCCGACCGTGCCGACGTACTCGGCGCCGAGGACCGCCGAACCGACGGCGAAGAACACGAGCAGCAGGGTTCCGAGGAACTCCGCCACGACCGTGGGCGTGGCGACCGAGCGCAGGCCGAGTCCGCGCGTCGTCGTCTCAGCCATCTCGCCCTCCTAGCAAAGATCACACAGCCTCTCTGCATTGTGAGGCGGATCAGGGCACTACGCCTGCCGGACGAAGAGCGGCTCACCCGGGATCGCGGCCTCCGCGGGAAGCAGCGCCAGATCCAGACCACGCACCAGCCGGGCCCGCAGCACCGCGTCGCCGGCCAGTGCGGTCGCCACGCGCCGGGCCACCTCGCGGGCGGGGACCTCGGGTGCGAGAGCCAGGGCCAGCGTGCCGTCGGCCTCCCCGCCGGCGGCCAGATGGGCTCGCACCACGCCGGGTTCGCCGGCGAGAACGGCCCGTACGGCTTCGGCGACGGCCGGGTCGGCCAGCGGATCGGCGCTCTCCCGGCCCTCCGCGAGGGCGAGCAGCGCGGGGCCGGTCAGCTGATAGGGCACGGGACCGGCGAGGTCCAGGACGATGGTGTCGGCCTGTTCGTGGGCGGCGGCCTGGAGCGTCCGGTGCAGCGGTACGGCCACGGGGCGGGCCTCGGGGTCCCAGCGGGCCAGGGACTCCGAGGAGGTGAAGGCCGGAAGGGCCCGGCGGCCTCCGGGCCCCTTCAGGGTCGGCACCGCCATATCGCTGGTCTTCTCACGGCGCAGTCCGTCCGGCCCGGTCTCCGTCTCGCCGAGGACGGCGACCACGGGCACCAGCAGCCTGGCGCCGGGGAGGGCCGAGAGCACCTGGGGCTCGGCGGCACGGTCGTCGGCGTAGGCGGCGAGTGCGGCCGCGAGCCGGGGGTCGGCAGAGCCGTCGTCATCGGAGAAGCCGGAGTCCGGGATGTTCTTGAGCGCCACGCCCCGAGGGTATCGGCCGGGGTCAGTGGGGCCGTACGGGCGTCCCGCGGCGGCCGGTGCGCCAGAGGGCCACGGCAGTGGCCAGGAGGACGGCGCCGGCTCCGGCCGCGACGGGAGCCAGGGCATCCGTCGCACCGTCCTCGGCCCGCTCCTCGTCGGGCCCCGCGCCGAAGTAGCGCTGCTCGTAGGGGGCCGGGGACGGCCGCTGGGGCCGGGGCGTGAGCCTGCCGCCGGCCCGGATCGCCGCCGCGGCGTCGACCAGTCCCGCACCACGGTCGTCGCTGCGGCCGCCCTCCGGGCTGTCCCGCGCGGTGTCGGCGAGCAGCTTCTTGATCTGAACAGGGCTCAGATCGGGGTGTGCGGAACGGACCAGGGCGACCGCACCGGAGACGAAGGCGGCGGCCGCGCTGGTGCCCCAGCCCTCGTAGTAGTGGCGGTCGGGGTCGGCGATGACCACGTCGACCCCGGGAGCGCAGACCGTGGCGTACCAGCGGCGGGTGGAGAAAGGGGCCCGGCTGCCGTAGCGGTCGACGGCGGTCACGGCGATCACACCGGGGTAGGCGGCCGGGTACGAGACATGGTCGCCCTCCTCTCCGCCGTTGCCCGCCGAGGCGACCACGACAGCGCCCTTGCTCAGGGCGTACTGGACCGCGGCGTCCTCCCGCGCCTCCGGGTGGGCGGACTTGCTGTCGTCGCCGAGGGAGAGGTTGATCACGTCGGCGCCGTGGTCGGCGGCCCAGCGGATGCCCTCGGCCAGCGCGTTGCCACGGGCACCGCGGGCCTTCTTCCGCGCCGGGTCGGCGTCCTCGAGGATCACCCGGACGGGCAGGATCTTCGCGGCGGGGGCGACGCCGAGCACACCGTCCTCACGGCCGGGGCCGTGGCCGCGGCCCGCGACGATCCCGGCCATGGCGGTGCCATGCCGCGCCCAGGCCCGGTCGCCGCGGCCCGCTCCGAAGCCGATCAGGTCCTTGCCGGTGAGGACCTGGCCCGCGAGGTCCGGGTGCTGGTCGTCGACCCCGGTGTCGAGGATGGCGACGGTGACGCCGTCGCCACGGGTGGTACGCCAGGCGTCCTCGACGCGGATGGCGTCGAGGGCCCACTCCTGGGCCCGTATCC